>NZ_JBHTKV010000028.1:0-36337 GCF_042678465.1 Oceanobacillus caeni
CACTTGTTACCCACCCGCATAGCAGGTGGTTTTCTGTTTCGCACGCTGCCGCGTACTCAACGGACTAAAGTCATAACAAAAAATGAAGGTCAATGGACCTTCATTTTAATCTTGCTCATTATCTTCATTTCCATCCATGTTTATACCAACAACATGAACATTTATTTCATCCAATTCTAAAGATGTCATGTATTTTAATGATTCACGAATATTTGTTTGAATTTTTTGGGCTACCTTTGGAATGGAAACTCCAAAATTCAAAATAACATACAGGTCAATAGAAATTCCATTCTCCGTTAGTTCGACCTTTACACCTTTACTATGAGTTCTTTTACCTAAACGCTCAACAACACCTGAAGCAAAGTTTCCCCTCATTGCAAACAATTCATCTACTTCTGCAGCAGCAATCCCTGCAATGACTTCTATTACTTCTGGAGCAATCTCAATCTTCCCTAATGTTGAATCCTCATTAACATGTAATAATGGTTGTTCACTCATGATATCACTCCTAATTCGTATGTAAATACGACCCTATTTTTCTTTTTGAAGAATCGGGTTTTCTTCTAGGAAATTAGTATTGAAATCTCCCTTAACAAAGACCTCATTTTCCATAATTAAACTATGGAACGGAATGGTAGTATGAATACCTTCAACAACAAATTCATCTAATGCACGCTTCATACGTTTAATTGCTTCTTCACGTGTTGGGGCATACGCAATTAATTTCGCAATCATTGAATCATAGTAAGGTGGAATTTGGTATCCTGTATATGCTGCTGAGTCCACTCGAACACCTAAACCACCTGGTGCCAAATACATATTGATGTTACCAGCTGATGGCATAAAGTTTCTAAATGGATCCTCGGCATTTATTCTACATTCAATAGCATGTCCATTTAACTTAATATCCTCTTGCGAAATACTAAGTTTCTCGTTATCTGCTACTTTGATTTGTTCTTTAATCAAATCTACTCCGGTTACCATTTCAGTTACGGGATGTTCTACTTGTATTCTTGTATTCATTTCCATAAAGTAGAACTCATTTGATTTTCTATCAAAGATGTATTCAATGGTTCCAGCACCAACGTAGTTTACTGCTTTTGCAGCTTTCACTGATGCTTCACCCATTTTTTGTCTGATTTCTGGGGTAAGTGCTGGTGATGGACTTTCTTCCACCAATTTTTGAAGCCTACGTTGAATAGAACAGTCCCTCTCCCCTAAATGCACGACATTACCATGTTTATCAGCCAATACTTGTATTTCTACATGCCTGAAATCTTCAATAAACTTTTCTAAATAAACTCCAGGGTTACCAAAAGCTCGTTCTGCTTCTTTTTGAGTTACCCGAATACCTTTTATTAAATCTTCTTCAGATCTTGCAACACGGATTCCTTTTCCGCCGCCACCGGCTGTTGCTTTTATAATTACAGGAAACCCAATTTTATTAGCAATTTCTAATGCTTCTTCTTCACTTTCTATTATGCCGTCAGAACCAGGTACGATTGGTACATTTGCTTTCTTCATTGTATCTCTGGCGATATCTTTTATACCCATTTTTTGGATGGCTTCTGCTGAAGAACCAATAAATTCAATGTTGCAATCTGCACAAATCTCGGCAAAGTCCGCATTTTCTGCTAAAAATCCATATCCCGGATGAACGGCATCCACTTCTGTAAGAGTAGCAACACTCATAATATTTGTAAAGTTAAGGTAGCTGTCCTTACTTAATTTCGGACCTATGCAATATGCTTCATCAGCTAACTGTACATGTAATGCTTCTTTATCCGCTTCTGAATATACAGCAACTGTTTTGATCCCTAATTCTTTACATGCACGGATTATCCGAACTGCAATTTCTCCCCTATTCGCAATTAGCAGTTTTTTTATCAATTATTCCAACCCCTTACTTTGTCTTCACTTTAAATAATGGTTGTCCATATTCTACCAGTTCACCATTTTCTACTAGTACTTCCACTATTTCTCCATCGACCTCTGCTTCAATCTCATTAAATAACTTCATTGCCTCAACAATACATACAATTGTATCTTTCTGAACAGTACTTCCTTTAGAGACATAAGCATCACTATCCGGGGAAGAAGAGGCATAGAATGTACCTACCATTGGTGATACAATTTCATAATTAGCATCTGAAGATGAATCTACTTGTGGCTCTTCTTTATCTTGAACAGCTTCAACCTTTGCTGGTTCTTCCTTAACAGTAGTTACTTTTGGTTCTTCGTTTAACACTGTTACTGTTTCTTTAGGAGCCTCTGCAACAATATGTTGTTCTCCAACCAACCCATTTCCGGATTTTTTCATTGTTACACTTGTACCGTCATTTTCATACGTAAATTCACTTATGTCAGACTTATCAATAAGCTTTATTAATTCTCTAATTTCTTGTATTTTTAACATGTATAGCACCCCTTTGGAAAAAAATTTACTATTAGGTCTTAGAGCTTCCTTATCATTTTACTATTACTTTATAAAATACATCAAGGATTAAACCTTTCTTTAAAATAAATAATATTCTAAATTATTATATCAATCTTCTTTCATAAACTCTACAATTATACCCAACGAATTAGAAAACGTGGCAACCACCAAGTCGTTAGGTGGATGCCAGGGTTGTACTTATGCAGTCAAGATAGATTATTATACCTTCTCACCTACCAAAAAATCAGATGCCTTGTCTAAAGAGCATCTGATTTCTATGTTTATTCTTTATCTGATTGTTCAGTTGATTCCTTAGATGTCTCTTTAGTTGAACTCTCCGTTGATTCCTTAGTTGATTCTTTTGATGTTTCTTCAGTTGACTCCTTTGATAATTCTTGATCTGATGGTTGAGTAATAACATCTACAGGAATTTCACCGAACTCATCATAAACCATTCTCATAATATGATTTGCTTCTGTTCCAGATAGTTGTTCGTCCGCTTGAACATGAACATGTACTTTATCATTTTCGGAACGTACTAAAACATCTTGATACTCTTCAGAAGCTAAAATGGTCTCTTCTAAAATTTTCTCTTTTTTCGAAGTGTTTTCTAACTTATCGATTTCCCTTAATGCTTCATCTTTCTCCTCTACACTTGCAGAACCTGATGCAACAACATCTTCAAGTCTTGATTTAGACATACTTCTTTCGTCTTGCAATTCCATGCGAATGTTAGTAAAAAGTTCATTGCTATCTATGTTCGTCATTTCATCTACTTCTGTACCTTCGCCTTGAGCGGTTGTTACATCCTCTGTAGCCTGTTCAGCGGATTCTTTCCCATTATCAATATATGCCAAATCATCGTTATTCGGTGAAATTAAATAATACACACTTAAAACAATCATTAAACTTAACATCGTTAATAACCAAACTGTTTGTTTTTTTAACATTATTCTTCCTCCCCTTAATTAGTTTTCGGCATTACTGAAACCTTATGTGTTGGCACATCAAGTACTCTTGAAACTGCTTCAACAATCCATTTTTTTACAGTCGCATGATCAGCCCCCTTTGCCACTACAAATACTCCACTTACTTCTGGTTTTTCTGTCTTAACTAGTAAAGGAACTTCTCTATCTCCCTGACGAACGAATACAATCTGGGTTTCTTCTGTCTGATCTTCAACTTTCCTTAACCCACCATTTTTATCTGTCTCATCCGTAGTTTGTTGCCCTTTGATTATATTTTTTTCAAAAACTTGGACATTTGAAGAGGCTAGATTAACCATAACTTCTGCATCAGAAACACCTTTTATTTTATTAAGCATTTCTTCTAAATCCTCTTTAAAGCTTTTTTCTAATTCTTGAACATCAGAAGTTCGATCATTACCTTCCGAATTGGATACCTCTACATTTTTTTGCTGAGGCTGTTGTCCTATCGATTTATCCATTTCTGTTTCTTCACTTGATGTTGTCAAAATATTATTTAAAAATATAAGAAGTATACCAATCAAACCTAGAATAATAATATATCCTAATTTATTTGATACTTTTTTACTTCCATCTCCACTCTTTGGCTGGAAAAATTTCTCGAAGAATTTTTTCAAGATGCGCCTCCCTCCCAGTAGATTGTTATCTCTTTGTCAGTAAGTTCCCAAACCTTTTTTAATAATTGTTTAATTTCCTCATCATGCCTGTCCATGTCTTTTTTCTCTACTACATGATCTGTATTAATTACAACATTTTCAACTGTGTTCTGTTCTCCCTCCTCTTCCACTAAATCTTTTACATAAACAATGACTTCTTCAAGATCCTCGTAAGAATAACTATCATTAGAATTAAATTTAAATTCAATGTTCGTTATTTCCTGTTGATACTTTTCTTTCATAGGATCCTCAGCAATTTCTATTAGTTGGACAGCCATTTGTTCTAAAATATATGCATCTTGTGTGGATTGTATCTCTTTTTTTTGAAATTCTATTAAATTTTTTACAGATTCACTATCTTCACCAACATCATTAACTTGTTGAAATGACTTATTTAATGCGGTTTCCATGTCGATATTCAAAACATAAAATATTGGTTTTAATAAAATTAAAATAAGAATTAAACCGACTACTAATTTGATATACTTATTCATCGATGAGGTTGGGATTAATAAATCAATAATGGTAGCAAGAACTATAAATAATATAATTTGCGTAACCCAGTTTATTACTATATCCATCTCTACTACCCCTATCGGATTAACATAGTAAGATTGCTAGCAACAACGATAATAACGATTGCTAAAAAAAACATAATAGATATTGAAAGCAGACAAGCAAGGACAAATAGGATATAATTGCTAATCGTATTTAAAGTAGTTATGACTGGTCCATCCCCTATCGGTTGTAAAACTGCTGCAGCTATTTTATAAATAATTGCAATGGCAGCAACTTTTAAAGCAGGAAATAACACAATAAATAATACGATAATTAATCCAACGATCCCCACTGCATTTTTTAATAACAAAGAAGCACTTAAGATTGTGTCTGTTGCATCAGTAAATGTTCGACCAACTACTGGTATAAAATTACCAGTCACAAATTTTGCAGTCTTCATTGCAACACCATCTTGTATGGCACTCGCTGTTCCTTGTACGGATATAACTCCTAAAAAGATTGTTAAAAATATACCTAATACTCCCATACTGACTGTCTTAAATAAATTTGCTAAATGACTTACTTTATAATTATCACTTATGTTATTTACAATGGTGAGGATTGCCGATAAAAATAGTAAAGGTAAAATGAAAGAAGACACTAATATACTGCTAACATTGATGAGAAAAATAATAATAGGGTGAAAGAAAGATACTGAGATGATATTTCCAAATGTGGCCATTAATCCCAATATGAGAGGTAATAGCCCAATCATAAAACTACTCATCATACCTATCGCATCTTCCACGTAAGAAACAGCTACATAGAAGCTATTTAATGCTAAAAAGATTAGAACAATATATACTACAAAATATGCTATTTTACTTACAGCTGAACTTTCGAAGGCTGTGTGCATGGTCTGCAATAATATAGAAAATAAAGTAAGCAATAGCAACGTACCGAGTAGTTTACCGTTTAGAATAATTTCATAAAACAAATATTTGATTAATCCTAATAAAACTCCTTTAATCGAAAGCGAGTCTTGATTCTTGATAAATTCATATACGGTTGTTTTTTCGAGTTCTGGCACATATGTACCGTATTCTTGAACTAATTGATCCCAGTAATTTTCAACACCCTCTAAAGAGATTTCATTTAATAAAGCATTGCTAACATCCATTTGTTGCGTTTCTGCATGAACAGGTACTTGTCCAATGAAGAGAAAAATAATAGTGAATAGGCCAAATAGGGTTGCAATATAAATTTTAAATTTCATTCACTATACATTCCCCCTTCTAAACTTGGCGTTCACTAAGCTTTAGCAAATACCTTAGTATTACTAATTCATATCTTTACGGTGAGGCGATTTCTTCAGAGCCCCAGGTCTTCAAAGCAGTTTCTACACAGAAGGTAAAAAGTTCAAAATGGCTTCTACAACTGCTGTAATGATTGGAACTGCAAGTAAAATGATAAAAACCTTCCCTGCCAATTCAATGTTTTTGGCAACGGCACTTAACCCCGCTTCTTTCGTTAGATTAGCTCCGAGTTCTGCAATGTACGCTATACCGATAATTTTCAATATCGTTTCCATATACAAACCATCGATATTCGCATTTCTTCCGAGATTTTGGATTAATTCAAATATAATTAAAATCTGTTGTATTATCGCAAAAAAGATGATAATTCCAGTTATCAAAATAATAAAAAATGCAAAAGAACTATTTGTATCTTTTAAGATGAGATATAAAATACTAGCAACAACCCCGAGAAGCACAATTTGTAATATATCCATGATTACATGCTCCTAGAAAAGAAATACCGATTTTATTTGGTTAAATAAATCGGAAAGTCCATTAATCACAATAACAAGAACAATGATAAATCCTATTAACGTTGCAAACTGTGCAATTTCTTCTTTCCCCATTTGTTTTAAAATTGTATGTATTAGTGCAACAATGATTCCAATTCCTGCGATTTGAAATAAGATTTGTGCATCTGCAAACATGGATTGACTCCTTTCCGTTAAATCAGCAATAATACAATAAATAAACCAGCTAAAAATCCTAAACTTTTGGCCATTTTACTGTATTTATATTGCTCCTCTCTAGCATCTTCAAGTTCTCGTTCTAAATGGGATAGTGTTAATTGAATATGCTTTTGTTGTTGATAAAAATCATGCTGCCCTATAGTTCTTCCAAACTGGTATAAGATTTCTTTTTCATTAATAGCTAGGCTTGAATTATTGATAAGTGCATCCACTTTTTCTTTCCAGATTATATAGAAATCTATATTTTTATCTTGTAAACTCAGACCTATTTCTTCAAAAAAGAATCTTGTAGGTTCTGGAATTTGTCTCGATATATTTAAAAAGGCCTCTTTGAGTGGTAATTGACTATAAACAATTTCTGCTTCTAAAATTTGTAATGCATTTTTTAGTTGTCTTATTTGTTTTGGCCGATTAGATAATCGGTTACTCCAATCAAATCCTAACCATGTCGTTGTACTGATCAATAAAAGGGCACCAATCCAATTCATGTAATAACAAACCTCGTTTTCTGTAAAATTTCCTTTTCATTTTGGTCATAAACCTTTTTCAAAACAGATGGTTGTCCCGTTTTTTCTAAAAAGAGAAATCTTTCGAAAACCTTATGTTGAAATAGAATGTCTAGAGAAGGTCGTTTTTTTAATTCGATTAAACTTTGACCATGTATTGTACAAATAACTGTTACCCCTGTATTAATCGCTTCTATTAACGCGTTTATATCATCTGCACTACCAATTTCATCTACCACTAATACATCAGGTGACATCGAACGAATCATCATCATCATACCTTCCGCTTTCGGACATGCATCCATTACATCTGTTCTAGTCCCAAGATCAAGTTGTGGAATACCATTGATTGAAGCAGCAATTTCTGATCTTTCATCGATGACACCAACTTTTTGTGCTGGAACTTTTCCCCACCCTGATGAAATTAACCTTGTAGTATCACGAATAAGTGTTGTTTTACCGGTTTGCGGTGCACCTACAAGTAATGTGTTTAAATATTTTTCTTTAAAAATGTAAGGAATAATTGCATTAGCAACCCCAATTTTTTGCTTTGCTATTCGAATATTAAAAAAGGTGATGTATTGTAGCGCTTTTACAGAACCACCAATCGTATTGACTCTTCCGGCAATTCCTACGCGATGCCCTCCTTCAATAGTGATATATCCTTCACGTAATTCATCGGTCATACGATATAATGAAAATTCACTAAGCTGGTTTACTATATACACTCCATCGTGCTTACTTGGTTTCACATGAGTAATCCATTCTATTTGCCTATCAAAAATAAATTCAATTGGTTGAAACAATCGTATTCGAATTTCTTGAAGAAAGTCCCAGCGATTCCCAATTTTCGTCTCAATAACTTGTCTCATTTCATTTGGAAATAATCGTAAAATTTCTTCCATTTTGGACCCTCTCTTTTTTGTAGGTATATAATAAAATGTATGTTTACAACATTGAATTATGACTAATTTTCTCTATTAGCAAAAGCGCAAGCGCCCGTTTAGCGACGTACGGAGGTGAAGGAAGTCTCGCTACGGCTTTAGCGCTGGAGCTAGACGTGGCCTTCCCTATGATAAGATTTAATAAGCTAAATTTTTATATTTTCATTAATCTATTAAAAAAAGCCTTAGCATCTGCTAAGACTTTTTTTGACAGGTAGTATACAGAAGACTAACCATCAGTGGGGATTTTCCTTCTATCCCACTGATGGTTAGTCGCACTTAAAAACTTTATTAATGGTTTGCTCTAGAAACATATTTTCCGTCAGAAGTATTTATAACTAGGATATCTCCTTTATTTACAAAGAATGGTACTTGAACCACTAGACCTGTTTCTACTGTTGCAGGTTTGGAACCACCACTAGCTGTATCACCTTTAATACCTGGTTCTGTTTCGATTACTTCTAACTCTACGTTATTAGGTAAGTCAACACCAAGGATTTCGCCTTCATAACTGATGACGTTCACTTCCATGTTTTCTTTTATAAATTTTAATTGAGATTCTATTTGTTCTGAAGGAATCTCTATTTGCTCATAAGTATTCGTATTCATAAAAGCATGGGTATTTCCACTTGCATAAAGATATTGCATTTTATTGTTATCAATATGTGCTGTATCTACCTTTTCCCCACCACGGAATGTTTTTTCCTGGATGTTTCCATTTCTTAAGTTACGTAATTTTGAACGTACAAAAGCTGCACCTTTACCCGGTTTAACATGTTGGAATTCGATAACTTGTAATATATCTCCATCTACTTTAATTGTTAGGCCTGTTTTAAATTCGTTTACTGAAATCATTATGTTTTCCTCCGTTTCAAATACTAAAGTTGTATTAATTCCTTAGGTGCAAACGTCAAACGTTCATTGCCGTTTTCGGTAATGACGATATCATCTTCAATTCGACACCCACCGATATTAGCGAGATAAATACCTGGCTCTATCGTTACTACCATTCCAGGCTCAAGAACTTTGTCAGACCGTTTGGATAAGGTTGGTCCTTCATGGACTTCAAGGCCAATACCGTGCCCTGTCGAATGACCGAAATATTTTCCATATCCTTTTTCTTCGATATAATTTCTAGTTAAGTCGTCTGCTTCTTTTCCAGTCATACCCGGTTTTGTTCCTTTTACACCTTCTAAGTTTGCTTCTAAAACTGTATGATAGATATCATTCAATTGGTCAGAGATTTCACCAACAGCTACTGTTCTTGTAATGTCTGAGCAGTAACCCTCATAGATGGCGCCATAATCTAATGTTACCAATTCTCCAGATTGGATTTCCTTATTTGAAGCTACCCCATGCGGAAGGGCAGAACGATAACCAGAAGCTACAATGGTGTCGAAACTTGAAGCCGTAGCACCTTGTTTTCTCATGAAAAATTCAAGTTCATTCGATATATCTATTTCTTTCACACCAGGCTTAATGTAAGCCTGTATGTGTTCAAAAGCATCATCGGCAATTTTAGCTGCTTTCTTTAATATTTCTAGTTCTTCTGGTGTTTTAATTAGACGAATTTCCTCAATGATTCCACTTACCGGTACGAGTTCCACTTCTAAGATCTTACTATATAATTCATATTCTCCAAAAGTTACATGATCTTTTTCGAATCCAAGCCTTCTTATATTCATTTCTTTTAATTGAGTTTTTAACTCTTGTTCAATTTGTGTTTTATGCTCGATAATTTGAAACTCTTTTGCTTGTTCATTCGCTTGTTCTGTGTATCTAAAATCCGTAATAAAACGAGAATCACTTTCCGAAATAATTGCAACCCCAGCCGTACCCGTGAAGCCTGTTATATATCGTCTGTTATAAGGACTGGTTACAAGTATTCCATCTAATTTATTTTGATTTAAAGCTTTTCTTAATTTGGATAACCTTTCCATGCCCCCACCCTTTCCTAATGAAAATCATCGTTCATGAGATTACTGTTAAAATTTAACTATTTTTTAGTTTATCATAAAAATATTCATTTGAATAATGCTTTCCTTATAAAAACAACTTTAAAAACTTTTCTACAATTGTTCTACTTGGGTATCGTGATAATCATAAGAAATAGAATATCCAATAAAAGTGCCATACAAGATAAATAAACATAAAGATGTTACAATAGAATTAGTATTCAATTCAACTAGTTTTGGAATATTTGTATAGATGGGTTGTAATAAATAAAATACAATACCCCATAGGATAATTCCATATACAACACTGATCCACATCGTCTTCACTTTTTTTAATAAACCATAGTAAATTATTGCCGTGACAATGGATAAAAGTCCTATTATAATAATGGAAACAAGATCACCTAACCAACTGTCAGTCCAATCCGTTTTCAACCAGGATCTTAAAACAAATGATTTAGGTGAAACTTCCACAAAATTAAAATAATATAAAAATATAGCAATCGTACTCCATAGAATACCCCCGATAAAACCGGTTAATAATGATCTACTCAATAGAGACATTGTATTCTCAGGTTTATTATGTTCTAATTGCTTATTCTCACTCATATGAATCACCTCACAAGTATTATTACCAAATACATAAAAACCAATCATATAGACTGGTATAAATAACTAGTTATGTTCTTAAGTATTTAGTAAAATGAAATTAAACAAAGTCAAGTTTCTGCATATAATATAAGAAATTAATTATTATTGTAACAACTTGATATTTTATAATGAATATTTTTAAAAAAACAGGGGAAAATTAGTAATAAAGGATGATTTGATCAAAGTTTACATATCCTAGAATTATATCAACTGTTTTCTTTCGAATGGTTCTACACTCGCTTTCCAAAATATATTAGAAAACTTGGGGTCGCCTTTAGGTGATTGCCTTAGTTGCACTTATATAAATCTTCACGGTGGGCCGAGTAATCGGAGCCCCAGACAGGAAAGATTTTTATACTTTCCTACCTGCTAATAGGTTCGAATAAAAAAGGAGGAGATTCTGTGGTTCGGAATAAATGGTCAATACTGTTTTATGTAATTATTGGGTTAGGGGTTATTGGCATAGTTTCTCAACTTTTCACACAGCCAGGTAAGTTTGTAATGAGTATTTTAACAACTATTTTCTTTGGTTTAGTTATATTTGCAGTGATTTATTTCGTTTTTCTTAGAAAGAAAGCTCCTTCTAATGAAATGAAGAAATATAAAAAAGCTGTTCGCCAATCAAAAGCAAAATACAAAAGTGACAACGTAAGAGCAACTCAAGCCGCGAAATTAACTTCCAAAAAGCAACCAAATCCTATTAAGAAAAACCGAAGCAGACGCTCAGCGGGACATCTAAAAGTTATTGATGGAAACAAAACAAAAAGAAAAGACCGTGCTTCCTTTTAGAAGTTCGGTCTTTTGTCTATTTAGGCCAATGTTTTAAAAATTCATCGGTATAGGTTTTACCGATATCGAATAATTCTTGTTTTACTTTTATATCAATATGAAAATTCACTGTATCTACACCCTCTACTGGTATAAAAATAATATTATTTTTCTCTGATTTTGAAATATATCTTGCATCATGCGCCTGTTTCATCGTAGCGAATAGAGCTGTAAACATATCAAAAGCATTACTAATTTGCCTTGGAGTATTTTCCTTTTCAACGGAACCTGTAAACTTAATTCCTAGTACTGGTCTCGTGTCCCTTTGTTCACCGTCATTAAATAACCACATTGGAAAATTACTTAATAAGCCTCCATCCACAATAATACTTTTCTTATCTGTTTTTCCTGGCATTTTCTTCGGCATAAAAAAATAAGGAAACCCAGCGCTCATCCTTACTGCTGTTGAAACCGGAAAATGCTTAGGATGTATTCCGTAAATACGTTCTAAATCATCTGGTATAATAACTAGTTTTCCTAGGGACAAGTCACTTACGACAACTTTTAAATATCCTTCCTTAATATCATTAAACGTATAGATATTTTTTTGGGCTAATGTTTGGTATAACCAATCTTCTAATTTTTTTCCTTTATTAAGACCTAATTGGAAATATAAAAACAACCATTTACTCATTGGGATATATTTGGTTAGAGCGGGGGGATCTAAAAATTTTTTTAAATCAAGCTCTTGGGTTAATTGAATGATTTCATCTATTTTGTAATCTGAGGCGATAAGGGATGCCACAATTGCTCCTGCAGATGTTCCAGCAACACGTTCTAAATCAAATTCACTTTCCTCTAAGCTTTTTAATACGCCAGCAAATGCAAAAGCTTTAACTCCACCACCAGAAAAAACAGCATCAATTTTCATCCGTTCGCTCCTTATGCTTGTTTTCTAATACATAGAAAGGACGCATAAAACTTTATGCTACTTTTATTCTTAATCAAGAGCAAAAACTTTTAGAACCATATCTACAATTTTCTTTATTTTATTCCGTTTCATTTTGCACTTTTCTAAGTTCGTTCACTCTTACATCGTTTGACTTAAAATAACGGACTAAGTCACCAATACGATCAATGGAATTCCAACTTAAATGATGTTCAATACCTTCAACATCGTTATAAATATTTTCTTTGTCTACTCCAATTATTTCAAGAAAATCTTCTAGCAGTTCATGTCGATATACTAGACGCTCACCAATTTTTTTTCCTTTTGGGGTAAGTACAAACCCACGATACTTTTCGTAATCTAAATAGTTATCTTTGTCTAATTTCTGTACCATTTTTGTAACAGATGAAGGGTGAACAGATAATTTCTCTGCAATATCAGAAACACGAACAAAACCTTTCTTTTCCATTAGATTATAAATAATTTCTATGTAATCTTCCATACTAGGAGTTGGCATGCTATTCCCTCGCTTTTTTTAAGTTCAGGCAAAATTGTTTACTGTAAATAAGAATACATGAAATAAATATGTTAAACAAGCTTTTACTATTTGTGAATAAGTTTTATTTACTACAATATCATACCACAGAAAAGGGATTAGCTAATTAGCTAATCCCTTATAATTCTTAAAGCCCACATTTTAATTGTGCACCACAACTTGTACATGTGTTACAACCGCCTATATCTTCAACAGTTCCTTCACGACATACTGGACAAGTATTTCCTACTTCAGATCCAATCGTTACGCTTGTTTTTTCCAATTCTTGAACGGTGTCAACAAGTACAACTTTCGGTTTCTTATCTTCTTCAAATAGTTCTGTTTGTTCAAATGAATTTTCTTCTGCTTTTAAGGTTAATACTTGGCTGTCACGGCTTCCATCTACATATACCGTACCGCCTTTTGCACCGCCTCTATACAATCTTTCGTAAACACTTTCTACTTGTTCAACAGTATATCCTCTTGGAGCATTTACTGTTTTAGAGATGGAACTATCTACCCAACGCTGAATTACACATTGTGTATCAGCATGTTCTTCAGGTGATAAATCCATAGCAGTTACAAACCATTCTGGTAGTTCATTTGAATTTACTTCAGGATGCTGATCTAAATATTCTTGGACAATATCTGCTTTTACCTCAATAAACTTACCAAGTCGTCCACTTCTAAAGTAAGAAAATGAGTAGTAAGGCTCAAGTCCAGTTGACACACCAACCATTGTTCCAGTACTTCCAGTTGGCGCAACGGTAAGTAAGTGAGAGTTACGAATTCCATATTTTAAGATGTCATCACGAATATCCTTAGGCATTCTCTTCATATAACCTGTATTGATAAACGCTTGACGTAATTGTTTGGTTTCCTCTTCTGTTTTACCTACTAAGAATGGGAAGCTTCCTTTTTCTTTAGCTAATTCAACAGAAGTTCTATATGCTGTTACAGCAATTGTTTCAAAGACTTTATCAACTAATTTATTACCTTCCTCAGAACCATATGCAGATTCACAGTAAATTAATAAATCGTGAAGCCCCATAACACCTAAACCAATTCGACGTTCCCCTAATGCTTGTTTTTCATTTTCTTTTAAGAAGTATGGAGTAGCGTCAATAACATTATCTTGCATACGCACACCCGTTTTAACCGTTTGTGCTAGTTTTTCAAAGTTTACTGTTTTCGTATCTTTATTTGCCATCTCTGCAAGGTTTACAGCTGCTAAATTACAAACAGAATATGGTGCAAGAGGTTGTTCCAATTTTGTTATCCTATCGGTTTTTTATCCAATAGTTCTTACAGTTGAGTTCCTGCAAGTTCAGCATACATTTTCATTACACAAGAATATCCTCGGTTCATGATATCTTCTTCCCTTAAAATTATCTTGATAAGGTGTGTGTAATGTTGCGGTCTCGTGGATGGATTATATTCTCAGATGAGGTTCACCATCTATGCGTTGCCCCTGACTAGAGCTTTACTTCTAGCCTTCGGTTCGGATTAGCATTCTCAGCCTTCCCGCTTTATCCCGCAATTTTTTACGTGAGGCAAACTATGCTATTTTTTCACCACACGGATTTGTTGCAACTACTTGTTGTCCATAACTTTTCGCATTTGTCATTTCGTTTGCATTGTCAATAAAGAAAATACCTGGTTCTGCTGAATAGGTTGCACAAATATTAATTAACTTCCACAATTCTTTTGCTTTAATGTGACGGTATATACGAATTCCATAACCCATTTCTTCCCATTGACGAACATCGCCAACTTCATGCCATTTTTCGTTATAAGCCTTCATTTCTTCTTCCGTGTAATTCTCAACGTCTGGGAAACGAAGCTCATAATAATCATCATTTTCAACGGCATCCATAAATTCTTTTGTAATACAAACAGAAATATTAGCTCCTGTTAAAAATTCTGGATTGTGAACAGAGTACGTACCGCCTGTTCTTAATTTTTCTTCTGCTTCACGAAATACAGCATCTGAAAAACCACCCTGACCAGGAATGTTTTTGTAGTTAAGAATTCCTTGATAAAGATCTTCTTCTGTCTCTGTAAGTGGAATAAATTTCAATTTTTCTTCTGCTATTTTTTTTATTTGTTCATCTTCTGTATTTTCAATTAAATACCTAAGAATTCTAGGGTTTTGCATTTTAGAAATAATAAATTCAATAATATCAGGATGAGAATCTACCAACATTATCATTTGTGCCCCTCTGCGCGATCCACCCTGTTCTACCAAATGTGTAAGCTTGGCAATATCATCTAACCATGAAACGGAGCCAGAAGATTTCCCATTTACTCCCCTTGCCAGTGTGTTTCTCGGTCTTAAAGTAGAACCGTTTGTTCCTACTCCTCCACCTCTACTCATGATTTCCATTACTTTTTTGCGGTGATCAGAAATGCCTTCACGTGAATCTCTTACATAAGGCATAACATAACAGTTGAAGTAAGTTACTTCCGTTTCGGATCCAGCACCATATAACACCCTGCCAGCTGGAATAAAATTCAAGCTAGATAGTTCCTCATAATACTTTTGGAACCATTCTTTCCTTTTATCCTCAGATATTTCGACAGAAGATAAACCTGTCGCATTTCTCATAGCAATTTGTTCATAATAAACTTCTAAAGGCTTATCTATCGTATCTAGTGAACGTTTAACAACACCTGTTTTCATCTCTTTTTCATCATCTAAAACAGAAACATATTCCGGTTCAACCTTCACCTCAGCTGTTTTGCTTTTCCAATCAATGGACTCGATAAAACCTAAACCTCTAGCCGGGAATTTAGGGTCCGCTTTGACCGTTAGCACAACAAAGTCCCCAACTTTTAGTGTTTTCTTCGTTGTATCTTTATATGAATAACGGTCTAACATTACTAAACGGGAAACACCTTTGTGAGTAAGTTTCATATCTTTTGTTATTGGATGTACAGCACTAAACTGTTCTATGTCTTTGTTAAGCGATTCTATGTTTATTCGATTCTTTCCCTCGACAAAAGTAGTCATTGAATCTTCTCCCTTAAAAAAATTATACTACCAAGAAGGTAGTTTTTTATGATACTATTACAATACCATTGAAATGATATTAATACAATATATCGTACTTAATCCAAAAAACTAACACAATATATTGTATTTTGTAGTAAATATGTACTTTTTGTCAACTTAGAAAAACTATGAAATTTGTTAAAAAATAGAGAAAAACAATATAATTGGAAGGAAAAGTCAAAGGAATAAACTTTTTTCCTATTTGCTTTTATATATTCTATTTAAAACACTCACCCACCTATTTTTAATAGGCATTACAAATAGACATCATATAAAAAACTTTAAAAAATAGCAAATTAAACATATAATAAATACTATACATTCGAGAATAAACGGGGGAAAAAAATGAAATTATTAATTATTGCTTTATTAGTTATTCTTGCGTTTGGAATTTTTCGCTTTTACAGACAACGATCTTATCTAAAAACCTTAACAGAGGAAGAATTTATTAAAGGGTATCGTAAGGCTCAACTAATAGATGTACGTGAACCTCAAGAATTTGATCGTGGTCATATTCTAGGAGCAAGAAATATTCCAGTTACACAATTGAAACAACGATTAATTGAATTAAGAAAAGATAAACCAGTCTATCTTTATTGCCAAAGTGGTTCAAGATCCGCCAGAGCAGCACAAATCCTCCACAAAAAAGGCTATGAGGATATTTCCCAGCTTAAAGGCGGATTTAAAAAATGGACTGGAAAAATAAAAACCAAATAGTAAATACCATGAAAAAGAGGACAAAGATTCCAAACCTTTGTCCTCTTGTTTATGTTAATCCCAATCATATCTTAATATTGGTTTTCGTGCAGCAGTAGTTTCATCCACTCGTTTTACTACTGTATGATGAGGTGCTTCCAGTACTATATTAGGTGTTTCTTCTACTTCTTTGGCAATTGACAACATTGTATCAATAAATTGATCCAATGTTTCTTTCGATTCTGTTTCGGTAGGCTCAATCATCATTGCCTCTTCTATTATTAATGGAAAATATATTGTAGGTGGATGGTAACCAAAATCTAAGAGCCGCTTCGCTATATCTAAAGTCCGTACCCCTAATTTCTTTTGTTTTATACCTGATAAGACAAATTCATGCTTGCAATGTCTGTCAAATGGTAGTTCAAAAGCCTTTTTTAATTTCCTCATCATATAATTAGCATTTATCACTGCATATTCACTAACTTTCTTTAATCCTTCCGCTCCCATTGTTCTAATGTACGTGTATGCCCGAAGATTAATTCCAAAATTACCATAATATGACTTAACCTTTCCAATTGATTTCGGTCGATTATAGTCAAAAACAAAATCATTTCCTTCTTTTCTTAATACAGGTTTTGGTAAAAACGGCTCTAACTCTTTTGAAACACCCACTGGCCCTGATCCAGGTCCACCCCCACCGTGAGGTCCTGTAAACGTTTTATGAAGATTTAAGTGAACCGCATCAAATCCCATATCTCCCGGTCTAGTATAACCCATAATGGCATTCAAATTGGCACCGTCATAATATAGTTTTCCACCGGCATTGTGAATAATTTCGGCTATTTCTATAATTTCAGTTTCAAATAATCCTAATGTGTTAGGATTTGTCAACATTAAAGCAGCTGTATCATCTCCAACTACTTGTTTTAAGTGCTCTAAGTCAACTAACCCTTCTTCATTAGATTGAACGGTTATTACTTCAAGACCTGCCACTGTTACCGATGCCGGATTTGTTCCATGGGCTGAATCAGGAATAATAACTTTTGTCCGACCGTAATCCCCGTTTTGTTCATGGTATGCTTTTATCATCATTAAAGCGGTCCACTCTCCATGAGCTCCAGCTGCCGATTGTAAAGTGAACTCATACATCCCCGTGATTTCTTTTAAAGCATATTGTAAATCGTACATGATTTCCAATGCCCCTTGAACAGTTTCCAATAATTGATAGGGATGGAGATATGAAAAACCATCCAGCTTTACAATTTCTTCATTTATTTTCGGATTATATTTCATCGTACATGATCCAAGGGGATAAAATCCCGAATCCACTCCATAATTACGTGTAGATAAACCAGTATAGTGTCGAATTAATTCTAATTCATTGACCTCTGGAAGTTCAGCTAATTCTTTTCGAATATAAACAGGATTGATATCGCCTTCTATTTCCGTTTCTGGTACATCTAATTCTGGGAGACTACAACCAGTTCTTCCCTCCTGACTCCTTTCAAAAATTAATGGGTAATCTTTATTAACCATTGATATCCCCCAATTCTTTTGTAAATTGATCAATTTCTTCTTTTGTGCGAGTCTCTGTAATGGCAATCAACATATGATTTGGATAATCTGGATATTCATCCGACAAATCGTATCCACCAATTATTCCTTTTTGTAAAAGAATCCGGTTTACACATTTAACAGATTTTTTAAGTTGTATTACTATTTCATTGAAGAAAGGTGTTTTAAAAACTACTTCTATATTGTTATTTTCGAGTTGCTGCAGCATATATCTTCCTTTTTGAATATTTAGCTTTGCCATTTTATATAAACCGTGTTTCCCCAAGGAGCTTAGTGCAACAGAACTAGCTAAAGCATTTAACGCCTGATTAGAACAAATGTTGGAAGTTGCTTTTTCTCTGCGAATGTGTTGCTCCCTTGCTTGTAAAGTTAAAACAAAACCTCTTACCCCGTTCTCATCTTTCGTTTGTCCTACAAGACGACCGGGAATTTTTCTCATTAGTTTCTTAGTTGTAGCAAAATATCCGCAATGCGGTCCACCATATTGTGATTTTATACCTAATACTTGCATGTCTCCGACTACCATATCTGCCCCAAATTCACTAGGAGGAGTGAAGTAACCTAATGCAAGGGGATTACTTGAAACAATGAACATAATGTCTTTTTCTTTCTTGATTACCTTATTGATTTCCGCTAAAGGTTCTATTTGTCCAAAAAAGTTTGGATATTGAATGACAACACTTGCCGTTTCATGATCAACCATCTTTTCTAACTCTTGAAGATTTGTCCTCCCCTGTTTCTCCTCAATCTCGATAATTTCTAAGTTATGACCTTTTGCATAGGCTTTGATAATCTCCCTTGACTCTGGATGAACTAATTGGGAAACAAGGATTTTCTTTTTCTTCGTATGTGCTGCACTTAAATTAACTGCTTCTGCAAGAGCTGTACCACCATCATACATTGATGAGTTAGCAATCGGCATACCTGTAATTTCTGAAACCATCGTTTGAAATTCAAAAATAGCTTGTAACTCCCCCTGAGAAATTTCGGCTTGATAGGGAGTATAGGCAGTATAGAATTCCGATCTAGATATGACATGATCAACGACAGATGGGATAAAGTGATCATACACGCCCGCACCAAGAAATGATACATAATCCTTTAAATTTGCATTTTTTCTAGAAATATCATTTAACTCCTTGATCAATTGATATTCACTTGTTGGTTCTTTTAAATTTAAAGTCCTGTTTAATCGGATGGATTGGGGTATATCCGAAAATAATTCTTCCGCTGACTGAATCCCTATTGCTTTTAACATTTCATTTTTATCTGATTCCGTCATAGGTAAATACCGAAAATTCATTGGAATGCCTCCTTCTCCGTGAATAAAGAAGACTTCCATCAGCGGGGATTTCCTTCATCCACCCACTGATGGTTAGTCGCACTTATCGGGCTTTTATGGGCAGTTGATCTCCCTCTCACCTTCTTCACTTCCCCGGAAGCTTGAGGTGGGAGTCTTACTGCCCGTTTAGATGGGATAAAAAGGTAAAGGGACAACGATTGCATTACATACTCGATTCCGTATTTGAACTTTAACTTCCATCCCAGTAGAAGAATATTGGGAATCAAGTAAAGCCATGCCGATACTTTTTTTAAGAGTAGGAGAATGTGTTCCAGAAGTTACATAACCAATTATTGAATTGTCTATCAACACGTTACACCCGTGCCGTGGAATGCCCTTCTCTATCATTTCAATTCCAACTATCTTCCTTTGGGGTCCTTGCATCTTTTGTTCTGTTAAAGTTTTCCTTCCAATAAAATCGACACCTTTATCTAGCTTCACTACAAAATTCAAATTTGCTTCCATAGGGGTTATTTCTTTTGATAGCTCCTGACCATAAAGAGGTAATCCTGCCTCTAATCGAAGCGTATCTCTTGCTCCTAGACCTATTGGTTGTATCCCTTCTTCCATACCAAGTTGTAAAAGCTTTTTCCAAAGGTTTCTTCCCTCTTGTGGGTGAATATAAATTTCAAATCCGTCTTCCCCTGTATAACCCGTTCTGGAAATCATTGCTGGTGTTCCCATTCCTAAAAAGTCAATTCCATGCTTACATTCAAAGAAACGTAATTCCTGAAGGTTCGTTTTGGTTAATTTTTGTAAAATCCGTTCAGCGTTTGGCCCCTGTAAAGCTAATTGAACATAATGATGTGTAACAATTTCAATTTGAACCTGCTGAAAATCATATTTATTATTTTGATTCAGCCATTTATAATCTTTTATTGTGTTAGCCGCATTAACGACTAATACATATTCAAAATCTGCTACCATGTAGATAATAAGGTCGTCAACCGTTCCACCATTCTCATAACACATAACCGTATACTGAGCCTTTGATTGTGTTAACTTAGATAGATCATTCGTTGTCATCTGTTGTAAAAATTCTAAACTCTTGGGACCTGATATTTTTATTTTTCCCATATGAGAAACATCAAATAGTCCCGCTCGTAATCTAGTTGCTTCATGTTCATCGTTTATAGTCGAAAAACGAACAGGTAATTCCCATCCTTCAAAATCAATTGTCCTAGCTCCATTCTGTTTATATTCTGGGTATATGACCGTTTGTTTTAGCTTCTCGATTTAATCTCACTCCCTCATTAAAAATGTTCACTATACCAAAAAAGACAGAAATTCCTTAAAAAAGAATATCTGTCCTTTTTACAACACTTCTTGTTACCAGAATACCTTCATTCTTCGCTATCATGTCCTCATATTAAAAATATTATTGGTTATACTAAAATATATGTAAAAACGATTTTTATATTACTTCTTACAATTACTTTGAAAACTAAAATTATAAATTCATTAAATAAAAGGAGTATTTTATGGATTCTATTCAAGTTAATAAAGATACAACATTTATAACCGAATTAGAATCAATTTTGGAAAATGACGGACCATATTCTAGTTGGGAACTTTTTTCTATGGCGTACCATGCTGAGTTAACTACTATTACTCCCGAATTTAAAGGGTTAAGAGCTTTTGAATATCTACCTCATGTCAAGTTTTTAGATCATCAAGTTGAAGCAGCAGAACAAGTAATTGAAACAATGAATGGAAGAGCGATATTAGCAGATGAAGTAGGTCTCGGAAAAACGATTGAAGCTGGACTTATTTTAAAAGAATACATGATTCGTGGATTAGTAAAAAATGCACTTATTTTAGTTCCTGCTTCTTTGGTAAGTCAATGGGTCAAAGAGCTCAATGAAAAATTTTATATTCCAGCTGTAGCACATCGAAAGAATTACAGTTGGGACCAAAATATTATCATATCCTCACTTGATACAGCAAAACGTTCTCCCCATAGGGAAAAGATTTTAGATATTGATTATGATTTTATTCTAATCGATGAGGCGCATAAACTTAAAAACCATAAAACAAAAAACTATGAATTTGTTCGATCGTTAAAAAAGAAATATTGTCTACTATTGACAGCAACCCCAGTTCAAAATCAATTAATAGAAATTTTTAACTTAATTTCGATTTTAAAACCTGGTCATTTAGGCAATTATGAATCCTTTTTGGAAAACTATGGTAAAGATCGGAATAAAATCAAACAGGATGCTTATTTGAAACAACTCATACAAAAAGTAATGATTCGTAATACAAGACAAAATACAACGCTAAGTAGCACGAAAAGAAATATTCAAACCGTTTGGATTGATTTTAAGCAAGAAGAAAAGGAAGTATATAGCGAACTGGAATCAGCCTTTGCTGGGTTTTCAAGTTTCTCGAAGATTACTTTTCTACGAGAAATTTGCTCATCTCGAGAAGCTTGTTATCTTTCCTTGAAAAAATTGAATGAAACAAATCCAAACCCCTTCATCGAACAAGTTAATTCGAAAATTGAAAAACTTCCACATCATTCAAAAGCAGAAAAATTAGTGGAACTAATCAAACAGTTCGGTGATGAAAAGGTTATTGTTTTTACAGAATATCGTGCTAGCCAAATATATCTTCAATGGATTTTGAAGCAGCATGGAATTACATCAGTTCCTTTCCGAGGTGGATTTAAACGCGGAAAAAAAGATTGGATGAAACAATTATTCCAAGATCATGCACAAGTTCTAATTGCAACGGAAGCTGGCGGAGAAGGAATTAATTTGCAATTTTGTAATCACTTAATTAATTATGATTTACCTTGGAATCCGATGCGCCTGGAACAACGAATCGGCCGTATCCATCGTTATGGGCAAGAAAAAGATGTGCAAATTTATAATTTTGCTACGAAAGGTACGATTGAAGAACATATTATGACTTTACTATATGAGAAAATTAATTTATTTGAACAAGTAATCGGAAATCTTGATGCCATTTTAGAGGAACTAAATATTTCAAATATGGAATCAGAAATAGAGTCTATCTATAATGAATCGTCAACTATTGGTGAAGTAAAAATTAAATTGGATAACCTAACAAGTATCATTAAAAGCTCAATGGAACAATCACAAGAGGGGCAAAATTATGGCTATCACTAATTTAAATCAATTTTTAGAAGATTATTTTGTGTCACATCGATGCCAAATACTAGAAAACAAAGATGGGATTCTAAAAATCCAATTAACAGAAGAAATGGATCAAGCGTTAATGAATCGCCCTTTTTATTGGCATTATATAAAAAAAATCGGACAGCAAGGGCAGCCTATGGACCTTACCTTAATCACAAACCCGAATAAGAAGAACGAAAAAGGGGAATGGATTCACTTTGGAAGTCCCAGATTACAACAAATTATTAATCACCTTAAAGAAAAGGAAAAATATACAAAGCTTTTTCAAAAAGTAGTGTCAAACCAAAACACCCCCCTATTCCCTTGGTTAGTAGTAAATTTAAAAATGAGTTATAAGGGAAAGCAGAAAAAAGATGAAATGATTTCTATTGGTTTACAACTCGTAAACGGAAATATGCGATTAGAGATGATGGACCATCTACAGAAATTACCTTTACAAATGGCTATTTCTGATTATTGTTATACCATATCACCAATAATTAAATTACAAAGTGGATTTAAACGAATTGAATCGGTAATATCCTCCTATATCGAAAATCAAACACATGAATGGGCTCTAGAGTCATTACAAGAATTAGAAGAAGAAATCAAAACGGTACAACACTTTTATGAAGGTAGGACAGAGGAATTAGAACAAATGGAAAAGGAGATAGAAGAAATTAAAGAGAGATATCATCCAGTAATTTCCCAAGAAGTTATTAACGGCGGAATATTTTATTTAACGGAATAGGTATTAGAAAAATTCCCTTATACAGTGAGCTATCGGGAAAAGGCAGAACAGCTATATGTCATGCTATTCTGCCTTTTTTCTTAACGATTTAATTGCAAATGGCAACACACCAAACCAATGATTGGAAAAGTTGGAATTAGTATTTTTACGGTCTAATTTACGCTTTTGTCTTTCTTCGGCTGGTAAATCCAAATAAGAAACAACTTGCTCTGTCACAAATTTAATATAATCATTTCCTTTCAAAACTTCACCTCCATATCCTTAGATTTAACTAATCGGTGAAAACCTATTCAAAAAGTTTTTGAAATATTTATTAAAAAAAAGAAGGAATTTGAAAAATAATGTCGAATAGGACTATTAGCAATTAAATAAAAGGAGATGAAATAAATTTGAGTTCTGCTATAACACTTTCAAGAAACATATTAACAGCGGCAATTGAACAACATGCATCTGATATTCATTTTTACCCGTTTAATACGGAAACCGATATTTTTTTCCGGATTAATGGTAAAAGAGTCTTCTATAAAAAGATTTCCACGAATCATTATCAACTACTTCTTACCTATTATAAATTTAGCTCCGGAATGGATATTGGTGAAACACGAAAACCACAAAACGGAACAATCCAACATCACGATACTTCCATGATATACTCCCTTCGATTTTCAACACTCCCTACCAACCAATTAGAAAGCTTAGCTGTTCGAGTACTCCCACAAAAACAAACACATAGCCTTAACGAACTTTTCTTATTTCCTAGTCAGTACAAACAAATAAAAAAATGGGTAAAGCGTCGATCAGGCATAATCCTGATTACCGGGCCGACTGGAAGTGGGAAGACCACAACCTTATATTCTTTAGTTCATTCCCTTCTTCAGGAAGATTCCTATCAAACCATATCATTAGAAGATCCCATCGAAAAAGAAATGCAAGATATTATCCAAGTCCAAATCAATGAAAAAGCGGGTATTACTTATCAAACAGGGCTAAAAGCTGCACTTAGGCATGACCCAGATATTCTCATGGTTGGTGAAATCCGTGACGAATATACGGCAAAATTTGCTTTTGAAGCTGCTTTAACTGGTCATCTCGTAATGAGCACATTACATGCGAAGAATTCAATCGGTACTATTCATCGTTTAAGGGATTTAGACATTAAGGAGATTGACTTACAACACACTCTTATTGCAGTGGCTTCTATCCAATTAGTTCCAATACAAATAAATAAAAAAGTCATGAGACGTGCTGCAATTCTAGAAATTTTAGATGGAGAAATACTCGATTATGTGCTAAAAGGAGGTGATGTAAAAAAGATTAAAAACTATCATTCATTTCAACACTTAAGAAAGAAGGCGTACGCATATGGATTTATCTCTAAAGAAACTTTATTTGAATTACAGGTTGAGACCGAATAATGAACTACAACTTAGATTTCTAAAACGATTGTCACGCTTATTAAAAAATGGTTATCCAATCTTAACTGCATTAGAAAAGATAAAATGGGACAGTCATCTCTCTACTTATGCAACTAAAATCATTGATTCCCTTAAAAACGGGGAAACCATTGATCAAGCTTTCGAAAATGTCCATTTCCATCCGACCATAACATCATATTTATTTTTTGTAAGAGCAAATAATGATCTAGAAGGTAACTTAGAAAAAGCAATACAAATGTTTCAGCAACGTATAACGCATACAAAAAAGTTTAAACAAATTATTCGGTATCCATTAATTTTAATCTTTATCTTTTCTACATTGCTATTCTTTATTAAAGAATCTGTATTACCAACCTTTGTTGAAATTTTTGATAGTAACTACCATTCCAATTCATCTATCCATTATACAGTCACGTTAATCGATTTTGTCACAACCTTCATCATCATTTCTATTTTAGTGTTCAGTTTCTGTTTTATTTTATGGTATTTTATTCAACAAAAACTAAGTATACAAAAACAACTAAAAATTTATTTAAAAATCCCATTGTATAGATACTACTTAAAGATACAAACCTCCTATTTTTTTGCTTCTCATTTCTCTTCCCTTCTTAAAACCGGCATGTCTTTTAAAGAAATTCTACAACATATGGCGAACCAACCAAAACTCCCTATCATTTCTTACTATTCCACATTATTAACCAATGAATTAAGTCAAGGAATTCATTTAAGTTTTGTTTTGTCTCAATTGCACTTATTAGACAAACACTTGATTTCTATCTTTCAACAAGATACAGATATGGAAGCATTAGAAATGGATCTTTCTGTGTATGCCGAGCTATTAATGGAAGATATAGAAGCAAAGACATTAAAAATTTTAACATGGGTACAACCTATCTTTTTAATCATTATTGGAGGGCTTATTATCTTTATTTATATCTCATTAATGTGGCCAATGTTTCAATTAATTAAAACGGTTTAAGGAGTGGTTTCAAATGTTTAATAATAATCGTGGATTTACACTAGTAGAAATGCTAATTGTTTTGTTGATAATTTCTGTGTTGATCATTCTTATCGTTCCCAATTTAGGTGGAAGAAGTGCAGAAGTAAATGAAAAAGGATGTGACGCTTTAAAATCATTAGTACAAGGACAAGTAGATGCGTACTATCTAGAGAATAATGATTATCCGACTAGTATTAATGATTTAAAAAGTAAAGGGTATATAACGAATGATCAAACCAAATGTCCAAACGGAAAAAGTCTAGTATTAGATGGAAATAATAATGTTAAAATCGGTAATTGATCAAAAGACTAAAAAGAATGGTTTTACTTTAATCGAGCTTCTTTTTGTGTTAGCAATAGTTTCCATAATGGTTCTAATTAGCCCAATCATCAAGGTACCTAGCTTAAAAAATATTCAAGATCAACAATTTTTAACGGTTCTTGAATCAGATGTTTTATATTTACAAAATCTTTCAACCACTACGGAAGATTTTGTTCGTATTACCTTTTTTAAAGATCATTATAACTTAAGAAAAGGTGAAGAAGTTATATTGAATCGATATTATCCTGAAGGGGTTACTATCGATACTAGGGAAAATAATAATATTATTTTTAAAACATCAGGAACGATTGTGAACAGAAAAATAATAGTAATAAGAACAAATCAATCAACTTATCATTTAGTCTTTCCACTAGGAAAAGGGAGAATGAATATTGTCGAAAATTAACGGATTTACATTAATTGAAATTTTAATCGCAACAGGAATTTTTATGATTTTAGTAATGGTATTTGTGCCAATCATTACACAAATTAAAAAAGAAGAAACAGTTCTAAGTGATCGACGGTCGATTGCATACGAATTACATGATGAATTACAGCCCTTTATTTGGAACAATAAATCGTTACCAAACACTTTTTCAAAACGAAATTATAATGGAAGAATAGTCCAATACACTTTCACAGAAGAAAATAAGTTCATTAAAGGATGTGCACAATGGGAAAATGCAAGAAAAACAAATGAAACGTTTTGTTTGGAAGGACTGGCTAAAAAGTGAAAAAGGATTCTCATATATTTCGATGTTTTTTGCACTAGCTATAGTAAGTATGACCTTACCGATGTTCGCTTATTTACTTCAATCAACAAGTCACTTATCATCCAATCATAACGAACTATCAACACAACAGTTTTTTCAGTTCATAAGAGATGAAGTAATCTCTTCTAATGATATCAAGATAGAAGGAAATAAATTAAAACTAATTCAACATGATTCCGAAATTCTTATTGAACAATACGGTAGCCTCATCCGCAGGCAAGTTGACAGAAAAGGGCATGAAATATTGTTACAAAATATTGAGAAATTATCAATGGATTCAAATCCCTATGGAATTCGATTAAGGATAAGAAATACATTAGGAGAGACTTATGAAAAGGTTATTGTCTTTTACCAGAAACCAAAACGGGTTCATGTTACCTTACGTACTATTTGTGGTAAGTCTAGTTTTTATAATGATTACATCTAGTATTCTGCTTTATCGCAATGATCTATATCTCACTGACCATTATCTAGAACATATTCGTATCGAAACATTATTTCAAATGAGTCAAATGAAATTCAATCAAGAAATATTGTCAACAAATTCGACTATTCCCTCAACTGTTCAATATGATTTCCCTGATGGAAAGGTGATTATTCACATAACAGAAGAATCCGAAAACCTATATGATTTTGTATACATCATCACAACTAAAGAATTAGAATTTAAATACACCTTTTCTTATACTGCCAATATAGTAGATACTCAATCGTAAAGGACCTTTTTTTCTTTACTTATGTATATTTTATTACATTTTATTTAGTTTACCCATCTATAATAATATTTCAACTATAATAATAGTATATAAAAATTGTGAGGTGTTTAACATGAACCAAACACTAAAGGTAACAAGTATACTTAGTGATCCGACTCGTTACAATATTTATCAATATATGCTTAAAAAACATAAGGAAGTCAACGTTGCGGAAATTGCAGGTGAATTCGATATTCATCCAAATGTGGCCAGACTACACCTTTCGAAATTAGAAGACATTCAATTAGTAACATCCTATTCCAAAAAAACTGGAAAAGGTGGTAGACCAAATAAAGTTTATTTCTTATCAAATAAAGTTATTGAATTAAATTTTCCATACCGTGACTATAAACTCCTCTCCTCCATTCTTATCGATTCTTTAGCAGAAATGGGAGATATCGGTAGAAAAACCTTATATACGATCGGTGAAAAATATGGAAAGAATATTATGGATGGTGTTCATGCAAAAAATTTATCTACGGAACAAAAGTTGAACATTCTTGAAGAAGCCTCCACTATGATGGGACTCTATTCCAATTTCTTTTGCAACGAAGAAAAGCATACGATAAAATTTCAAGTAAATAACTGCCCTTTTGGAGAATTAGCAGCAAAAAATCAACCTTTAATTTGTGATATGCATTATGCCTTCATAAAAGGAATGTTAGAAGTATTATTTACGGAAGTTGAGTTGATAGAGGAAGAAAACATGTTCGCCCATCGTTGTGATAGTTGTTCCTATTCTGCAAATTTACTAGCAAATTATTAACAGATTCATTTACAAGATGGAAAATCTTGTTTATAATATTGTTTGATAACGTTATCTTAAAAGGGGGGAAATCGCATGGATCGTATGTTCCGTGTTCTTGCCTTTTGGACAGGTATATTCACAGTCATGTTCTATGTTGGTGATATGGTTGGAACGGCGCTATTATTCCTCGTTCAAACGGTGTTTTTCCTTACATTGGGTTATTTAAGATTGTCTGAAAGAATGTATATGTACCTATTCGGAGCGTATTGTACCGTATTTATGATTGGCTTTACGTGGTATTCCGAATTTATACTAGTACCAGGGTTCGGACACTAGAATGAGCGCCAGAAAAAATCCTACACTTTATTCGTGTAGGATTTTTATTTTTCCATTTATGTGCGTGTTCAAAAAGCCGAATAAAAAGAACTGAGGTCGGCTAAGATCGTAAAGTCTATTTTTAGTCGACCTTCCTTTAATTCGTTTCCTTCGCATGGTAGCTCGAAGCGACGATGCTTCCGGTACTGAAACATATGCAGTTAATACATGAGGAACGGACCTGTACAGGATGTGCTGACTTCTACGTTACCCACAGGACGCAGGCGGCTTTAGGAAGTTCCGCTAGCACGAACGAAAATATTTGAAATATCACTTTTACCGGACCTTTTAAACATCCTCTTTACACGCGGTATGGAACAAAAGGATTATTACTCTTCTCGAATAAAATAGAAGTTTTAGGTCCATGACCTGGATAAACAGTAAAGTCATCAGGAAGGCTATAAAATTTATTTTGAATCGATTGAATAAGTTGTGACATGTCCCCTCCTAAAAGATCAGTTCGTCCAACACCACCGTAGAATAACACGTCTCCACCGAAAACCCATTGTTCCTTTTCAAATACAAAACTTACACTTCCCGGTGAATGTCCTGGTGTATGTCTTACTTCAAAAATAAATGACGAAATAGTTAAATTCCCTTCAGATAAATAATGTTCTGGTTTTTCTGTTTTAATCTCATTTCCAACAAATTTAAATGAACCATTTAATTGAGGATCTAGTAACCAATCCCTTTCATTTTCATGTAAGTACACTTCAATGTTATAATGGTTTCTTAAATCTTCCACTGCACCAATGTGATCAAAATGTGCATGAGTTAATAGGATTGCTTTAGGTGTTGCATTTTTACTTGTTAACATCTCTATTACTTTACTTGCTTCTCCACCCGGATCAATAATAAGTGCTTCTCCCGCAGAGATGATAATGTAACAATTTGTTCCTAAAGGTCCAAGAGATAAAGTTAAAACCTCCATGATATACCTCCAAATAAATAAATTTATATATATGTAAAAACATGTATATACCTCGACAAAATCCATATATTACTATAAAATGAATATGTATATTTAATTACATAATAATATAAATGTAATTCCCAAATCAAAGGTTATCTATTAGGGAGAATTAGCAAAAGGGGGTATTTAAAAAATGTCACACATTGTATTTGGAATAATATGTCTTCTAGTTGCCTTATTAGCGGTAGTCTCAGTTGTACGCCAACTGAAATATAAAAATGCGTTCGCGCTAATCTTTTCCGCTCTTGCTGCGTTAGTATTTGGTTTCTTTTCTATCGCAACGATTATCTCCGAATTAGCCGGGTAAGAACAGAGGTGTAAGCGCCCTCTAGCGCTTCGCGGACGTGTCCTTTCCAAAGAAAAGTATAATAGGCTGAAATTTAATAACCTTCTTATTCATTGAAAAAAGCTGCTTTTTATAAAGCAGCTTTTTTCTACACGTATTTTCATAAAGAAGACCTCCATCAGTAGAGGTTTTCCTTCATCCCCACTGATGGTTAGTCGTTCATATCAGACCTTTACGGGTAGTTGATCTCCCTCCCACCTTCTTTGTTTCTGAAGCCTGAAATGGGAGTCCTACTGCCTGCTTAGGTGGGATAAAATCAGTCAAAATCATAAAATCGAAGTAGATCTCCATAAATCAAATCATCTGAATGCTGTAACTCTGTTTCAACATTATTTCTAATTTCGTTACAACTACTTACTTTTTCTATACCTTTATTCGTATCTTCTTCTATTATCTCACCCGTTTCACGATTGTAACAAGTACCTGCAGTAAAAATAAATTCATTGCTTATAAAATCACCGTTGCGTAAAGCAATGTAACTCTTCCTATTTTTAGCAAATAAGTCATTTCCGAAATAAATATCATTTTTTGTATCTATTCCAAGAAGACTTAAAATCGTTGGTTTAATATCAATTTGTCCAGACACGGTTGATATCGTTTTTCCGTTTCCATCCCCCGGAATATGGATAAGTAGTGGAACTCTTTGTAATTGAACTTGATCATACGGGGTTATTTCTTCCTTGTCTAAATACATACTCATTGCTTTATTATGGTTTGCACTTATTCCTATGTGATCCCCCATAATGACTATTATTGAATTTTCGTAGAGATCGGTAGACTCAAGCAGTGTAAAAAATTCCTCAATTGCTTCATCCATATACCTAACGGCCGGAAAATAGTTATTAAGTGTATTTGAATTAGAATGATATGGTTCAATCGAACGATCCTCTTCACCTAATTCAAAAGGAAAATGGTTTGTTAATGTAATTAATTTAGCATAAAATGGTTTATCCATGGATTGTAAATGTTTAATGGATTGCTCAAAGAATGGTTTATCTTTTAGTCCCCATCCAACTGAGTTATCCGGATTAATTTCATAAGAGTTTTCATCATAAAAATGATCAAAACCTATACTGTAGTACATTTGAAATCTATTCCAGAAGCTTCCACTATTGGCATGTAATACAGCTGAATTATAACCTTCATCTTTAATAATTTCAGGAGTAGCATGATATTCGTTAGTACTGTGTGTAAAGAATACAGCCCCTCTAGATAGAGGGTACATGGAATTTTCTACTAAGAATTCAGAATCCGAGGTTTTTCCTTGTCCTGTTTGCTCGTAAAAGTTTTCGAAATAATACGTATCTTCATCTTCTATTAAACTATTTAGAAACGGCGTAACTTCTTCTCCGTTCAGTTCATTTTTAATTACAAAAGATTGAAGAGATTCAGCATTAATCCAAATGACATTTTTCCCTTCTGCCGCTCCAAACATATTCGATTTCTCGTTTATTCGCACATTATCATCTATAAAAGACTTAATATCATTTAACTCATTACCATCAGCGAAAACCCTTTGGGATTCTGCTTTGGAATGCTGCACAATATCATAAATATGGTAGTTAAACAATCCAATGTTTTTAACCAAATATTCACGGTCAAAGCCTCGAGTAAATAATTGTGGTCTTTCCATTTCTGCAAGTAGGAAGTTTCCCGCTAATAACAGCAAGGACAAAGATAGCACAAATACTTTCCATCTTTTTTGATAAGAGACTTTAACGAACTCTTCTTTTCGTTTACTCCACACCCAAATTAGAACTGTGTCAATAAATAATAAGAAATCGTACGGTTTTATTAATGTTAAAATACTAGAACCTAAATCGGCCATATTACTTCCCATAAATAATTGCGGAATTGTTATAAAATCTGTGAATTGTCGATAGAATACAAGATTTGCGAAAACAATAAAAGACGCTATAAATCCTGTATACCGAATATATTTCATTTGTCTAGATGGTTTATTAAACCAAACAGAAATGGCAAACATTACAAATGCAGAAACAAACGGATTGATAAATAATATAAATTCCTGCATTGAATTATCGAGTTCAATATTAAACATAAATCGGTAAACAATATATGTTTTTATACCAAATAATAAACTAGCAGTTATATATAACGGTATTCTCGGTCTTTTTTCATTCAAAGATATTACCCCCTAGACCATTCCACATTAAATTCGTCATTTCAAGCAATTAGAAAAGGATAAAACTCTTTTCAAATTGAGTCCAACTTAGGTATCACCCGACCTAATAGTATGCCTAATTTTCTAATTATCGTTATATTATATGACGATAAAAATAAAAAAAGGTTTCAGTATTTTTACAATTTCTTAATATTTATATGTAACGATATGGAAGGTTGTATGTAAACAATTATTTTAGAGGTTTAATGCACTACTAGTTGAATTTTTCCTCTTCTAAACTTTGTTTAACTAAAAATGCTCCACCGAGAATACCGGCATCATTTCCAAGATGGGCTATTTTTAATTCACAAATTTGATGTAATTTCGGAATTGCATATTTTCGAAAAGCCTTGTCTATTTTTCCTAATAGGAACTCCCCTGCTTTTGAAACACCACCACCAAAAATTATCTTAGAAGGATTAATTACTGTTCCGATGTTTGCCAAAGCTTTACCTAAAACGTCACAGGTGTAATCAATTATTTCAACACATGTTTCATCGCCCGACTTGGCAAAATCGATAACATCTTTTGCAGTGATTACTCCCTGGTCTCTGTAATACTGAGCTAAATTTGAATTGGGATTGGTTAAAATGGAATCCATTCCTTGTCGTTTTATTCCTGTAGCAGAGCAAATAGTTTCCAAACATCCGTTACCACCGCAATTACAATGAACACCTTCTGGTTCAACTTTTATATGACCAATTTCTCCAGCCATCCCATTTTCTCCATTTAAAATTGAACCATTTACAATAATTCCGCCGCCGACTCCAGTGCCAAGTGTAACTGCAATCATATTTAAAGAACCTTGCCCTGCACCAATCCAATATTCCCCTAAAGCTGCAATATTTGCATCATTTTGAACAAATACAGGTAAATTAGATCTCTTTTCTAATTGCTGTTTTAAATCCATTCCTTTCCAACCAATATTAACCGCTTCCGAAACATATCCTGACTTCACATCAATAAAACCTGGAGCACCTACTCCAATTCCATATATTCCATTACTGTTATTTTTTTCAACTTTATCATGAATGGATTTCCAAATATCATCTACAATCGCACTACCATTGTTAGCGGTATTTGTTGGTATTTCCCATTTCTCTATAATCGTACCTTTTAAATTAATAAAACCTAACTTAATAGTAGTACCACCGATATCTACCCCGACCAAAATTTTCCCCATTTGTTTCTCCTTTATCTAAGTAAGTCTTGACTTCTCTTTTTTCAAAATAAGCCTTGCTTGTATATAATCTTCGTTAGAGATAAATTCCAATTTATGAAGATCTACAACTTCCATTTCCATTAGTTCTAAATCACCTATACGGTCGCCAGTGTAAATGAAAGTGTGGAATCTCTTCAATAATTGTTGGACATCAAATACTGTTTTCACTTATTAATCACCATTTTTAATTATATCAAATTTAATAAGTAATATAAAGAAGACTTCCATCAATGGGGGTTTTTCTTCATCCCCCACTGATGGTTAGTCACACTCACCTGCCGCTGATCTTTTATTAATATAATTTACATTTTCGTTATAGGATCATAATGAATAATGATAGATTTAGTTTAAATTTATTATCATTTTCTATACTTAAATGAATAGTGTATTTACAAAGATTCCCCCGTTATTTCTTCATATAATCTTATAAAATCCTTATTTTCCGGATTTCTTGTGTAAGCTTCAATAACATTCTCCTTTGCTTTCTCTTCATCACCTATTTCATAATAAAGGTATGCTAAATTATAATAGGCTTCAGGTAAGGGTTCATAACGAACACTTTTTTCAAGATCTGCGATTGCCTCATTTGTTTGGTTAAGTTTAATAAAGGCGTAAGATCTTTGAAAATAAATAATCGCTTCTGAATTTCCTTTTGCATGTAATGCATCGTTAGCAATTTTTACAACCTTTTCATATTCTTTATCCGAAAGGGATTCTTCCAGCATCATTAAATGAAACTCTTGTTTATTAAGGTTATTGTGAATCCCGAAATTAACCAAGTATAATAAACTTATTGCATAAACAAGGGCAGCAAATAATTGAATAACTATTTTTTTCTTTTTTGGAAGAAATATAATAGCAGATGCAATGAATCCAGCAACTAGCCCACCTATGTGAGCGGCCATGTCAATTTGTTGAACAACAAAGCCAAGTATAAGATTAATGGCTAGAATTAGCAGTACATTCAATCCAAATGTTTGAAAAAATATTTCCCTATAAATAAAACCGAAAAATAATAGCGCTCCAAATAATCCAAATATCGCCCCTGAGGCCCCTGCAGAAATGTTGACAGAAAATGCAAAGCTTGCAAGTCCTCCTCCAATTCCCGATAGTAAGTATATAAATAAAAATCGCCACCGCCCATACATTTTCTCTACTAATATTCCTAAATAATAAATGGCCATTACATTCATTAATAAATGAAAGAAGCCAATGTGAATGAACATCGAACTAAGTATACGCCACCATTGATTATCTTCTATCATACCGGGATTATATTTAGCGCCGTATTGTAATAAAGTATCCGTATTAGTACTCCCTCCTTTTACTTCAAGGAAAAAGAACATCAATAAATTAATGATAATGAAAACATATGTGAAAAATGGCTTTCCATAAGAAAAAACTTTTTCAACCTTTTCTTGTTTACTTTTCCGTTTATTTATTAGTTGTTCTCGATTAATATGAATTTGCTTTTCTTTCTCTGAATCCGGTAGTTTATCATTTATTTCAAAAGAATCCGTGTCAATAGAATGTTGGAGTCTTAATATTTCTTGTTCCTTATCTTCTTTATGTATGTAAAACATCTTCTGTTGTATGAAGTTTTTATCTTTTAGCTGAATTGGCTTCTTTAGATATTCCCAACTATCTATTGGATACTGAGAAGAAATATATACATTAAATAATGTCATTTTCCTACCTTTAAAGAGACGTTTCATTTTACTAACTTTTTGTAAGACGATAAAAATATCCTTTTTTAAATGATTTTTCCAATCGTACCCATTTAAAGTCAGTCTAACGATATTGGAATGTTTATTTTTATATTGTTCTAACCAAATTTCCTTTGGGTTAATATGTATTACTTCATAACCTTCTCGATTAACTAACTTGGATGCGATAGTATGCATTATGTACGAATCATTCGTGTCCATTTATTCACCTTCCTTTCCCTTATATCATAACAGTTGTATTTACGATTAGAAAACTTGGCCTTTTTTTCTGCAAAAAAAGAAGCTGCAACAAAAAGCAACTTCTTTTCCCAAACGTTTTTTTTATTATTCGCTTTCCATATCAAATATACTTGGCAAAAGTTTATAACGTAAATTTGGAATACTCATGGAGATTCGTACTGCATATTTACGTAAGAAGTTCACTTTCATAATAAAATTAAAAATTCGATATCGATTTTTATAAACATAATAGATCGCGATAAATAAAGAAACTAGCGAGGTTATTCCTTTCATATTCACACCTTCTTTTACTCATATTTTGATTAGTTTTTGAAATGAGAAGGTATTTATACATTATCATATAAAGAGGACTTGCCCGTTTCGGTGGAATAAATTAAAAATCCCCTGTCCGTATAGACAAGGGATTTTTATCCATTATTTTGTTTCACGATGTAAAGTGTGTTTTTTAAGACGTGGACAATATTTCATAAGCTCAATACGCTCAGGATTTGTACGTTTGTTTTTTGTTGTAATATAATTACGATCACCTGTTTCAGTACAAGCTAAAGTAATGTTTACGCGCATGTTTTTCCCTCCAAACTATAAAAACTAGAAAAATGAACATTTCGTTTAGACTTTAATAATAATATCAGAGTTTCTGCTTACAATCAAGAATGAAATTTAAAATGTATGTGTCAAGTTTTTCTCGGTGTGTCTTTCACACCAATATTTCCGGCACTCTATTTTTGTACACTTTTTCGG
>NZ_JBHTKV010000029.1:0-32881 GCF_042678465.1 Oceanobacillus caeni
TCTATCTTTTTCTACTATAAGATTATCAAATGAATAGGACACTTTCTAAAATTGTCTATTTTACTGATACAATAACAAGTTCTCACGGACAAAGTTAGCACCCAGCGCAGTAAAAATGTCCGTGAAAAAGCTATCATGGACCAAATCACATTTCAATATCTATAAATGTTAGCAAAGGAAGTATATCTCGTTCGTCAACCCTATATAGTTAACGGTTGACAATTAGAAGAAAATAAAATATCATATTTTCAGAATATAAATTTAATAGAGTCCATTTTTATAGGTCTAGGGAGGAGATTTTTATGAAATTAAAAGCTGTCGATATTACGCTTGCGGGTCTGTTCGCTGCTCTTATGGCTATTGGCGCTAATATTACTGCATTTATCGTTATTGGAGGAGTTCCTATTACGTTAACTACTTTCTTTTGTATTTTGTCAGGTCTATTGCTTGGAAGTAGGTTAGGAGCTATTTCGATGACGGTATATGCCTTGGTTGGGTTAGCAGGGGCCCCTGTTTTAGCACAATTCTCGGGAGGGCCATCTTCGGTTATATCCCCTACGTTTGGATTTGTAGTATCTTATATCATTGTTGCGTATTTAGTAGGGAAAATAACGGAGAAGAGAGCTACAAAAGCAAATTTCGTATTTGCTTCCATAGTTGGTATGGCAATTAACTATGTATTTGGAACGACCTGGATGTACTTTGCATATCAATTATGGTTTGGTGCACCTGAAGGATTTAGCTATGCGGTGGCGTGGTTATGGATGTTAGCACCACTTCCAAAAGATATTATTTTAACTATATTGGCTGGCGGATTAGCATACCGGATTTATGGGAAAGTTTATAAATCTAGAAATTTAAGTAGTACAAAGACTGCTTAATGGTTTATTTGTAGAGAGATATTTTATAAGAGAAAGGGGTATGGGGAATGGTAAATGATTGGTTTGGAATGGCAGAACGTGTCATTATGGGGGAGGAAATTACAGACGAGGAAGCATTGTCCATTTTAGATAGTCGAGACGAGGAACTTTTGTTATTATTACAAGGCGCTTATAAAATAAGACATCATTATTATGGAAATAAAGTAAAATTGAACATGATTATTAACGCAAAATCTGGGCTTTGTCCAGAAAACTGTGGGTATTGTGCCCAGTCTTCTGTTTCGGAAGCACCTGTAGACAAATACACTTTTGTAAATGAATTATCATTACTAAGTGGTGCAGATCAAGCAACTAAATTAAATGCTGGAACATATTGTATCGTTGCAAGTGGTAGGGGACCGAGTAATCGTGAAGTGGATACTGTAGCTTCTGCAGTTAAAGAAATTAAGCAAAGATATGATTTAAAAGTTTGTGCTTGCATGGGTATATTGAAGCCTGAACAAGCAGAGAAATTAAAAGAAGCTGGTGTGGACCGTTATAATCATAATATCAATACATCTAAAGCGCATCATCCAAACATTACAACTTCTCATACGTATGACGATCGTGTAGATACAGTTGAAACTGCGAAAAGTGCAGGAATTTCTCCTTGCTCTGGTATTATTGTAGGGATGAAGGAATCAAAAGAAGATGTCATTGATATGGCAAGAAGTCTAAAGATTATCGATGCGGATTCCATTCCGGTTAACTTCTTACATGCAATTGATGGAACTCCATTAGAAGGAACAGAAGAACTGGATCCAAGATATTGCTTAAAAGTATTAGCATTGTTTCGTTATATGAATCCAATGAAGGAAATTCGTATTTCTGGTGGTAGAGAAGTAAACTTAAGGAGCTTGCAGCCATTAGGGTTATATGCAGCTAACTCTATTTTTGTTGGTGATTATTTAACAACAGAAGGCCAAGAAAGCACTGCTGATCATAAGATGATTGAAGATCTAGGTTTTGAAATTGATTATAATGAAGTACCTGAAAAACAAATATAAACAGTGATCAAACCTGTCTGGATAGACGGGTTTTTTAATTCCCTAAACTCTTGATAACCTAAATAAAGCAATTTTTAGAAAATAGGCTTGCTTTTCAATAAAACAGTGTTATAGTGTTTATATAGATATACACACCTTAACACTTAAATACATTGGGAGGAATTTTTTATGAAAGCACTTTGGGGATATGTATTAGTTTTTATTTTAGCAGCGGCACCATTTTTTGAAGCATATGGAGTGATTCCAATTGCCATTATTTCGGGATTGTCCATCGTACCCGTAATGATTATTGGGTTGGTTGGAAATTTATTAACCGTATTACTTCTTATTATGTTCGTCAATCAGTTTAAAGCTTGGAGAAGTAAACGTAGAAAAGATAAGAAGCCAAAAGAAAGTAAACGATCCGCTAGAGCACAAAACTTGTGGAAGAAATATGGGTTGCCCGGTTTAGCAATGTTCGGTCCATTAGTTGCCGGAAGCCATTTAACCGCCTTAGCTAGTATGACATTTGGTGGAACGAAAAAGAAAACATTCATTTGGATAACGATTAGTATTACGACCTGGAGTATCGTTTTTACTGTTTTATTATATTTCGGTATCGACTTTATTGGTTTAAAGGACAAAGGCATTATTAATTACTTTAATGGAAATTAAGAAGGGGTGAATGAAATTGTTTAAAGATGCATTTTGGTTGGTTAAGATGGAGTATAAGCAACAATGGATAGCGGTTATTTCAACGTTTATCATGTGTTTAATTGTTGGTCTTTTTATGGGAACATTTCTTTCGGGATTTACTAGTTTCCACTTTGAAGTGAACTCTACTTCTTTTGATTCATATTTCCTTGACTTTTTGTTTTTAGGTTTAGCACCTTCATTTGCAACTTTATCTATGGCCAAACCATATTTAAGTTATCGAGTAGCGAAGCATAATCCTTATGGAAAACGAATGGCAGTACTTCGCTCTTTACCTATTTCCGTCTCTGTTTTAGCTTTGAGTCGGACATTGTTTATGCTATGTACTCTTGTCATCATGTCGTTTGCGTTTTTCGGAGCAATGAGCATCATTATTCTTATATTTTCAAATAACATTTTAGAATGGATGACGATTGGTGACTATGTTATCTTTGTTTTCGTTTGGTTTGGATTTATGTTAACAATTGGTGGGCTTAACCCTTATGTCGAATATGGGATGAAGGGTAAAATGTTGCATTTTATACCTTTCATCTACATGGGCTTTGTTATTATTATAGAAATCATCTTTTTCACGTTCTTTAATCAAAGTGTTATAGAAGCTATATTACAACTTATCAAAAGTTACGGATTCATTGTAGCTATCGTTTCCATCCTTATTGGAATCGTAAGTTGTTATGAATGGAATAAAATACTCAAAAGGCGTTTAGAAAAACGTGATTATATATAGAAGGGAGTGGATTTTCGCATGAAGATACCAATCCATGTCTCTGATGAAAGTAGAGAGCCAATCTATCATCAAGTCGAAACCCAAATTAAAACACTAATCGTTAGTGGTCAACTGCATCCTGAGACACCACTTCCTTCGATAAGAGCCTTAGCAAGTGATCTAGGCTGTAGTGTGATTACAACAAGAAGAGCGTACCAAAATTTAGAGGTAGCTGGTTTCATTAAGACAGTACAGGGAAAAGGGACGTTCGTTCGTGAAGTGAAAAATGAACATATGGAAGAGACGAAACAAAAGGTTGTACATGATGCATTTGAAAAAGCTGTAGAACAAGGTATACAAGTAGGCTGTTCGGAAGAGGAAATTAATCATATTTTTTCAGATGTTATGAAGAAAAACTTTAAGTAATGAGGGATAAATATGCAAACCAAAGTTTTAGAAGTTACAGGCTTAGAGAAACGTTTTAAAAAATTCCATTTAGGTCCAATGGATTTCGAACTGGAGCAAGGAATGATCGTTGGATTAGTAGGGGCAAATGGTTCGGGAAAAAGTACATTCCTACGTTTATTGATGAAACTAATGAGAGAAGACGGTGGAGTAGTTAAAATTTTAGGAATGAATTGGAAGGAAGAGGAGGAAGAAGTAATATATAAAAAGAAAATTGGTTATGCTGGGGAATTATTAGAGTCTTTTGATTCTACAACTATAAAAGATATAAAGTTTTTTATTTCCCATTTTTTCCCGACTTGGAATGAAGAAAAGTTTACAAGGTTGGTGGAACGTTATCGTATTGATATAGATGAAAAATTTAGTAAATGCTCTAAGGGAACCAAGAAAAAGATTGATTTTATTTTTGCAATGGCACATGAACCCCAATTGCTTCTGCTTGATGAACCAACGTCAGGAGTGGATATTGTTTCTCAAAAGAAAATGAAAGAAGATCTTATTCGGTTTATGGAAGAAGGAGAAAGAAGTATTGTTCTTGCGACTCATACGGTCGATGAAATTAACCAGCTTTGTGATCAAATCATGGTGATGGATCAAGGACGAATTACACAGTCCTTTTACAAAGATGAAATTCATGATCATTGGGGAAGGGTATGGGTTTCTCATATAACAAATAATGTGAAAAACCATCCTAACGTCATTCGGTTTGAAGTTAACCCAGCCCAAATTGTTACGAATCATGTAAGTAATGTAGAAGATGTCTTGCAGGCTGAACAAATAACCATTAATCAAACCCAGCGTCTTTCCATGGAAGAAGTTTTAGAATATTTGATTGAACAAGAATAACCGCTTATTATCTCCTATTCTTAAGATAAGGTGAATTTAGAGGGATTTAGATAGAAGTTTTACAGCAAAACAGATAGAATGAAAGGAGAAGATAAGGTAGAGGAGTGTTTTTGTGGAGAGAATCAGTATTGCCATAGATATGGATGAAGTACTTGCAGATACTGCCAAAAAGGTTTTTCAAACTGCAAAGAAACTAGGTCTTCCAGTAAGTGAAGAAGGGTTGCGGGGGAAAAGTATTTGGGCATCATTAACAGAAGAACAGTTAACGGTGCTTGGTCAAGCAATTAATACAGCTGGATTTTTCCGTGATTTGGAAGTGATTGATTCGGCCATTCCGGTTGTAAAAGAATTATCCGAGCATTATGATATATATATTGCAACAGCTGCAATGGAGGTCCCATTTTCCTTTATGGATAAATATGAATGGTTAAAAGAGCATTTTCCATTTTTAGATCATAATTATTTTATTTTCTGTGGAAACAAAAAGGTTGTCCATGCGGATTATTTAATTGATGATACAGTTACGCAACTAGATAATTTCACGGGAACCGGAATATTATTTGAAGCCTATCACAATGAAGATATGAAAACAAAACATGTCCATGTTAGTGGATGGAACGATGTGCGTGAGTATTTTAAAAAGCTAAGAGAGTCACAAAACTAGTAAACAAAAGGCGCAAATCAAATGGTTTGTGTCTTTTATTACTTAGCAAGAAAAAAGGAGTATAATCGAATGGATTGGTATGAAAAATTAAATACGTATTTTCCTGTCAGTGAAATGAAATCAAAAGTACAATTAGACGCCTTATTGTTAGAAAAAGGTGAGCATTACATTAAAGATGAAGGAAAATACCACATTGTCATGTATGCAGAATTTGATACTTTTATATTTATAGATTTTTTATGGGTTTCAGAAAAAGCAAGGGGTAAAGGGATTGGTCATCAATTAATGGAGAAACTTAAAGCCAAAAATAAAACGATCATTCTAGAGGTGGAGCCAATAAATGAAGAAGAACCGGATACGGAAAAGAGGCTCCGGTTTTATAAAAGAGAAGGTTTTCAATATGCGAAAGCAATCACCTATCAATTTCATTCCTTTGTATCAAACGAAGAAATTATGATGGAAATTTTATATTGGACGAATGATACTACTTCAGAAATGACAGTCTATGAGAATATGAAGGAAGTTTATAACCAAATTCATATTTATAAAGTAGAAAATATATATGGGGTAACGCCAAAACCTGTTTCTGAAGTTTTACATTTTCAGAAATGATGGCTAGGTTTCAATAACAAAATCCCCTCATTCACGAAGTTCGGAATGGGGGGATACTATTTCTAATTGGTTTTTATTTAGAGAAGATTGAAATTAGGGAGTTCCAAATAGACTTTATAAAGGTAATGAAAGAATTGATCATGTTCTGTCCTTCTTCTGTTTGGGCAAATTCTTCCACCTTATTTTTTGCTGTATTGATTGTGTCGCTCACCTTATCCCAGTCAATATTTAAACCTTTTAACTTATTGAATAAAGAAACCAGCTGATCCAATTGTGCGTCTGTAAGGTTGATACCTAATTCTGCTGCTAGACGTTTAATCATATCACGAATTTCAGCTTCTGTTTGAGGATTTTTTTCAGCCATTTCTTCCTTAATTAAGTTCATCAATTCTAATGCTTTGTCTTCACCGATATTTTCATCCTTGGAAAGCTCAGAAGTCACTACCATTTCTTCATTAGCAGCTTGCTTTACATCTTCGTCAATTTTTTCACCAGTGGACACTTCATATGCTTTAAGAATTCCTGTTAATGCACCTGTACCTGAAACAGAGAATGGTGCGGTAACATAGATTTGTGCATCTGTAACTCCTGCAGTTGCAAGAGGATTGATATACATTTCTTCTGTAATATAATTAATATTCTTTGTTTCCACTGCTAAGCCTGAATCGGATTGTCCTAATGTAATTCTTGCAGAGGAGATAGCTCTAGATCCAATTTGGCTTGCAGGAATATAACTGCCTAAATATTGGTGTTCTTCCTTATTGGTGACATAAACGATTTCAACATCATTTTCGTTTTCTATTCCCATGTCTTTAAGAACCGTTTGCTTTTGGTCAGCTGTTAAATCTTCACCTAATGTAACGATAACATCTCCTGGAACTGCATCCGCATGTACAGTTGTTATAAAAACCGAGAACAACATAACCATTGCTAGAAATGATATCCCTATTTTGTGTATTGTTTTTTTCAAAAGAATAGCATCCTTTCTTTTAAGTATTTCTTAAAAGCTATCGTATCATATAAATTATAAATGTAACCCAATAAAAAGGAAAATTTAAATCACGTTTCGTTCGACAGGTTTTCCAACGCGTAGTCCCCATACAACTTTAGACGTATAGTAAAATACATTTCAGGGGTATTCTTTTTGAATGCTTTTTCATATATTCTTGAATCAAGGTCAAAAAATTGCAGAGAGGTAGTTGATTGATTTGAAAAAAGTAACGGTTATTGCGATTGTGTTAATCGGAGTTATGGCGGTTAGTATTACTCAATTTTTTTCAAGAAATGGATCAGGTCCAGAACAATTAGAAGTATCGGAGAACTTTGTTGGTGTTCATGTCAAAGCACACAATGCTGCGGTAGAGATTTTTCCATCTGATAGTAAGTCAGCAGAAATAGCAGTTTCGGGGAAAAATAAACATGATAAGCTTGAAGCAAAGGTGAAGAATGATACGTTAATGGTCGAACTAAAAGCAAACGATTTTTTTCATGGTTTACATTTGACTGGTTTAACGCTTTTAAAACATTAACATTAACCATCTATCTACCTCAGAATGTGTATGAAGCGATAAAAGCTGAAACGGAAAATGGTCTTGTTAAATTGAAAAATTTAAAAGCGAATGATGTTTATGTAGAAACCGACAATGGGGAAATAAATTTAAGAAATATAGAAAGTTTGAATCTTTCTGCTGAGGCAGACAATGGTACTATTCTTTTGGATAACGTCGTAGGTGAAATTTCAGGTAATACAGATAATGGTAAAATTGTTTTTAAAACAGATTCTTTGGATCAAATGATAGATTTGGAAACAGATAATGGAGCGATTAATGTATATACAGAAAAAGAACCGACCAATACAACGTTTAATATTAACACAGATAATGGTAAAATTTTGGTTTTCGGCAAAAGTAACTATGATACAGTCATTGGAAATGGCGAAAATTTAGTTAAATTAAAAACAGATAATGGAAGCATTACTGTAGAGAAGAGATAAGTTGAAATTGACTAAACTCCTGGAATACTGAAGTTAGAAAATAGGTCGGATGGGCTCTTAATCAGAGCAATCATCCGACCTTCTATTCCTAAAACGCCCAATTTCCTTTTCTGAAAATAGGTTTTCTTGTTCCGTCTGGTAAAATACCGTCAATATTCATTTTGTCTGAACCTATCATGAAATCGACATGGGTTAAACTATCATTGAGACCATTTTCTTTTAACTCTTCTTCACTCATTTCTTTTCCACCTTCTAAACAGAAAGCATAGCCCTTTCCAATTGCGATATGATTGGATGCATTCTCATCAAAAAGGGTTTCAAAGAAAATTAAATCCGTATCGGAAATAGGAGAGTGATGGGGAACGAGCGCCACTTCACCGGTAAAATGTGAGCCCTCATCTGTTTCAATTAGATGCTTTAATGTGTCATATCCTTTTTCCGCTTGATAGTCTACAATTTTTCCATCTTTAAATGTTAAGGAGAAGTTTTCAATCAAATTTCCGGAATAACTTAAAGGTTTTGTTGCTGAGACGGTTCCATTTACTCCTGTTTTCAAAGGAGCGGTAAATACTTCTTCCGTAGGTATGTTCGCGACAAAAGGAGTTCCTTTCTCATTTATACTTTCCGCACTTATCCAAATATGTTTCTCAGGTAATTCGATAGTTAAGTCCGTTCCATCAGCTTGATAGTGTAGGGCTTTGAATTTTTGTTCATTTAAATAGGTAGCTTTGGATTCCAACGTATCAATGTGTTCTTTCCATGCGTTAACAGGTTCTGAGAGATTAGCGCGTGTCGCATTGAATATAGCGTCCCACAATGCATGGACAGCTTTTTCACCATCTAACTCCGGAAATACCTTTTTGGCCCATGCTTCATTTGGAACAGATACAATGGACCAGCTTATTTTGTCACTCATTTCGTATTTCGTAAAGGTAGCAAGGGCTGTAGAAACTGTTTTAGAGTTGGTTTGAATTCGTTTTGGATCGATTCCATTCAGTAAATCTGGATTGCTAGATAAAACAAAAAGGAATGCGGCATCGTTTTCCGCTAGATCGATACGATGTTTAGCTAAGTATTTTGGATAGGTTTCAAATGTTTCATCTGGTGCCAATTCAAACTTTGTTCGAGTCAATACATCATCAGACCATTCGTGAAGTACATTAGCAGCCCCTTTTTCATACGCTTTCTTCGTTAACATACGAACAAAATCAATAGCCGAAATTGGTGCTGAGATAACCAATGTTTGCCCTTGTTGAACATTAGCACCTACTTCAATTGCAAGGGAGGCGTATTTCTCTAAATTCTCATTAAACGTAGACATCATTTTCAATTCCTCCATTTTTATAAGTATAGATATATGTTACCAAATTCACTAGAAAATATCACATCTGTAACAAACATACTCTTATGCTAAAATAAGGTTAGTTAAGGTATTGAAAGGAGTGATGGGTTTGGCTAATATTTACTGCCCGCTATGTGGAGAAGAAAATAAATGTATGGCACGTACGTCAGAGGATTGCTGGTGCACTTCGGAAAAGTTTCCAAAAGGAATATTTGATTTAGTACCTGAAGAAAGTTGGAGAAAGCATTGCATCTGTAAAAATTGTTTAGAAGCGTATAAAGAGAAAACCAGTATCATGAGGGATAAAACTACATAAATGTGTTAAGAAGGTTGAAAAAAGAAAGGTGATGTTTAGGACACCTATTCTTTTTTCTAAAAAAGTAATTAATTTTTAAAATCGTTTAATCGTTCAAATGTTTCTAATAGGAATTGGTAAAATACTTCCTCAGTAGGTGACAATTTTCGTTCGTTTGAGAAAATGACCCCAACGGTTCTAGTTAAATTTGCATCAGAAATGGGTATCATGACAGTAGGACGTGGTGTATTATCGATTAAAGTCATTTCTGGTATTAATGCAACGCCGAGGCTTGCGGAAACTAATCCTTTTAATGCATGTATGTCTTCTCCTTCAAATGCAATCTTCGGAGAAAATCCTGCATTATTACAAGCTTGTATCACTTGATCACGAAATACAAATGATTCAGATAAAACAACGAAAGAGTCATCCTTCAATTCTCGCAACATGATGGAGTCCCGCTCTGCCAAAGGATGATGACTTGGTAATAATGCAACAATTTTTTCCACGAAAAGAGCGGTTCCTTTAATTTTTCCGCCTCTATTTTTGGGCATCGGTGCAACCATCGCTAAATTGTAATCCCCTTTTTGAACGCCTTTAACGAGATCTTTATGGGCAGCACTAATCATTTGAAATTTCACTTCAGGATAACGCATACGAAAGGAATGAATGATGGTTGGGATTGTATGGGCGGCCATACTCATAGGAAAGGCAATTCTAACAGTTCCTTTGTCAGGGCTTAAATATTCCTTGACTTCTCTTTTTGCTTCGTCCATCATGTTCATTACTAAATGCATCCTGTCATAGAAAATTTTACCAATTGTCGTTAATTTTACATTCCTACCTTCTCGAATGAAAAGTTCTATACCAAGTTCTTCTTCTAAATTAAAAATCTGTCTGCTAACAGAGGATTGTGCAACATGTAAGGCATTAGCAGCCTCTGTAACATGTTCGCGTTTGGCAACTTCAAGGAAATATTGGATTTGTCTAAACTCCATTTTTTCATCACTCCGTCTATTCATGCGTTATATGCATTAATTTAATCGAAAATTTATATTGTATCTATTAATGGTCATATTATAAAATATAACTATGTTAAAAACTTAACTTATATTTAGGGGCTGATTGCAAGTGAAAGTACTAGAAGATATGAAAGAACCACAAACCCAGAACGTTAAAAAATATGTTGAACATGTTTTTGAAATGGTTAAACAGCGTAACCCTCATGAGGAAGAATTTCATCAAGCAGTTAAAGAAGTCCTTGAATCTTTAATTCCTGTGCTTGTGAAAAATCCGACATATATGAAACAATCTATCCTTGAACGTATTGTGGAACCTGAACGTTTAATTTCCTTTAGAGTACCATGGGTAGACGATAAGGGCAATGTACAAGTTAATCGTGGTTTCCGTGTTCAATTTAATAGTGCGATTGGTCCTTATAAAGGTGGATTACGGTTCCATCCATCTGTAAATGCAAGTATTATCAAATTCTTAGGATTCGAACAAATATTTAAAAATGCTTTAACAGGGCAACCAATTGGCGGCGGAAAAGGTGGATCAGATTTTGATCCTAAAGGAAAATCTGACATGGAAATCATGCGTTTCTGTCAAAGTTTTATGACGGAATTAAGTAAGCATATAGGTCCTGATACAGATGTTCCGGCTGGAGATATCGGTGTTGGTGCTAGAGAAATTGGATATATGTTTGGTCAATATAAAAAATTAAAAGGCGCATATGAAGCCGGAATTTTAACAGGTAAAGGTGTCGGTTACGGCGGAAGTTTAGGTCGTAAAGAAGCAACAGGATATGGTGCCGTTTATTTTGTAGAAGAGATGTTAAAGGATCAAGGATTAAGCTTTAATGGAAGTACCGTTGTGGTATCTGGGTCTGGTAATGTTTCTATCTATGCCATTGAAAAAGCAATGGAGTTAGGTGCAAAAGTTGTTGCATGTAGTGATTCAAGTGGGTATATTTATGATCCAAATGGAATTAATCTTGATACAGTAAAACGCTTGAAAGAAGTAGAAAACAAACGAATTTTTGAATATGTTAAAGAGCACCCAGAAGCTACGTTCCAAGTGGGATGTGCGGGTATTTGGACCATTCCTTGCGATATTGCGTTACCTTGTGCAACTCAAAATGAAATTGACAAAGAAGCCGCGGAACTATTAATCGCAAATGGTGTAAAAGCGGTAGGTGAGGGTGCAAACATGCCATCTACGTTAGATGCCATTGACGCATTCTTAGAAAACAATGTATTATTTGCTCCTGCAAAAGCAGCAAATGCCGGTGGAGTTGCAGTATCTGCTTTAGAAATGGCACAAAACAGTTCACGAATCTCTTGGACAAAAGAAGAAGTGGATGAGAAATTACAAGATATTATGAAAAACATCTACAGCCAGAGTATGGAAGCATCCAAAGAATACGGTATATCTGGTAATCTTGTAGTCGGTGCGAATATTGTTGGTTTCGTTAAAGTTGCAGATGCAATGATTTCTCAAGGCGTCATTTAATTTAAAACGGAAAAGCACATTTATGATAGCAGGTTGTATGGAACGAAAAACGTCCATACAACCTGTTTTTTTGGTATATAATGGAATCTAGAGGAGGGGATCGTTCATGTGGGGGAAGGTTAAAAATTTTTATTCACCATGGATTGATGTTTGTTCTTTTTTAATTCTCATTATTACGGTATTTTATTCCATTTACTATTATACACAGCTTCCTGATGAGATTCCTACGCATTTTAATTTAGCTGGTGAACCGGATGCGTGGAATGGGAAAGGAACCCTCATTGGTTTCCTGGTTCTATATGTTTTTTTATTGTTTCAATGTTTTGGTTTAAACTATTTTTTATTTATTAAACAAGAAGATCCAAAAGAAGCACTGCATTTTATCAATCTTCCTTTTGTGAAAAAGGAAAAATTAACGGAAACACAATTAGATAGAGTAGTTAAATATTCTTCAAGAATGTTAGCTGTAATGAATTTGTGTATCAGTATATTATTTGCGTTCATACTCTATGGGATGATTCAGACAGCTATTGGCAATCGAAATGGGCTCGGATCGATAATTATAATTGTAGTCGTGTTGTTAGTTGGTGTTTCGATCTATTATATTTGGAAGATGTACCGAGAAGTTAAATAATATTTAATAGTTTTGAAACATATTATACAATATTACGTAAGGATGAATGTTAGATTAATAAGGGGGAAAATTATGAAACCAATCACGAAAAAACGTATGAAAGCTTTTTTAATTGATCTGGCCATTTCCAGTACAGTAACTGCGGGAGTGGAGTATGTTTTACGTAAAAAGATTAAAAACGAAGCGTTTCATGCTTTAGTGACACCCACAGTAGTATTATGGTCGCTTGAATACGCACAACTTCGTAAAAATGGACAAACATATGGGTATAAGAAGATGGGATTGGAACTTGAGAATAAAGATGGTTCCGAGCTAAATTGCAATCAAATTATGAAACGTATGGCTTACAGAGACTTTTGGAGTACGATTGATTATTTAAAAGGTCCAAAAGCATTTGAGGAAGAAGAGGGAAAAATTCTACCACATGATCGTTACGTTGGAACTATTGTAAAAGAAAAATAATTCGAATGAGTCAGCTTCCTAATATGGGGGACTGACTCTTTTTTCTTAATAAAAACTTAACATTAACCTTGAGCAAATTATGATAAGATAAGTTATTCCTTCCGTTTTATAGTGATAAAGTGAATTTATTCGAAATAAAATGATAGAAGAATCGTAATAGAATACACATAGAGAGACGTAGGTGCAAAATGAAATGGAAAATTGGATAACGGAAATTATGAATGAATTTGGTTATATGGGAGTAATGTTTCTAATTGCTTTAGAAAATATCTTTCCTCCGATACCATCAGAAGTAATATTAACATTTGGTGGTTTTATGACAACTACTACGAACCTAACTATATTCAAGGTTGTTCTATCCGCAACTGCTGGCTCCGTCGTAGGGGCTATCGTTTTATATATGATCGGTTTACAATTAGATGTAGAAAGGCTAGAAAAGATAGTTGATAGATGGGGGCATATACTCCGTCTTAAAAAAAGTGACATTCATAAAGCTGATGCATGGTTTGATAAGTATGGCCCATGGGCAGTGTTTCTATGCCGATTCATTCCGCTAATACGAAGCTTAATTTCAATCCCGGCCGGAATGTCAAATATGAATGTTGGTATATTTCTTATCTTTACAACGATAGGTACGTTTATTTGGAATATTGTATTAGTTAATTTAGGTGCATCTCTTGGGAACTCATGGGATGTAATCGTGTATTATATGGATATTTATTCTAATATAATTTACGCAATTCTATTATTACTTTTTATTATTTTTGTGTTTGTCTTTGTGAAAAAAAGAAGATAATAGAAACGTAGTGGGAGATAAATAGTCTTTCACTACGTTTTTTATTTAACAAAGTACCGTAATTATTCATATATAATAGTACGTATTCAAAAAGGAGGATGAAAAGGAACGTGTTGGCTAACTCGCGGCGTCCTGAGACTCCAATTACTCGTCCCACCGTAATGATCTGCTACGACGCTACCCCTAGCACAAGGGCATTTCATTTTCATCGGACTTTTTGAAAAAACTCTAATAGTAGAAATTTAAAATCTATAAATAATTATATAAGTTATGATATGATAGTACTGTAGAAGATTAGGTGTTTACGAGTTTAATGAAAAATTCCGCTATACATCTAAAATTGAAAAAATTAGGGGAAAAGGTTGATAAGTATGGGCAACAGAGATAATAAAACTGACGTCATTTTAATTGGCGCAGGAATTATGAGTGCGACTTTGGGGACATTTTTGAAAGAATTAGTTCCGGAATGGGACATTACAGTGTTCGAAAGTCTATCTAAACCTGGGGAAGAGAGTTCAAATGAATGGAATAATGCAGGGACAGGGCATGCCGCTTTATGCGAACTCAACTACACAGTAGAAAAACCAGATGGTTCTTTAGATATTAGTAAAGCGATTAAAATTAACGAGCAATTTCAAGTTTCGATGCAATTTTGGTCTTATCTAGTGAAGAACAACCTAATTCGTAATCCACAAGAATTTATTATGCCATTGCCTCACATGAGTATGGTGCAAGGGGAAGAAAATGTAACTTTTTTAAAGAAACGTTATGAAGCGATGTCAAAAAATCCTTTATTTGAAGGAATGGAATTCTCTGATAATCCAGAAAAACTTAGTGAATGGATTCCTCTCATTATGAAGGAACGTCAGACTAATGAACCAATTGCTGCAACTAAAGTTGAATATGGAACGGATGTTAACTTTGGAGCATTAACACGTTTACTCTTTGAACATCTAAGTGCTCAAAATGTGAATATTCAATATAGACATCGTGTTAACAACATGAAACGTACTAGTGACGGGTTATGGGAACTTAAAGTAAAAAATCTTGATAGCGGTAACGTAGAGCACCATAAAGCAAAATTTATCTTTATCGGTGGAGGTGGAGGAAGCTTACCTCTTCTACAAAAAACACGAATACCTGAAAGTAAACATATTGGTGGATTTCCTGTAAGTGGACTATTTATGGTATGTAATAATCCCGAAGTGGTTGAAAAACATCATGCGAAAGTTTATGGAAAGGCAAAAGTTGGTGCGCCACCAATGTCAGTTCCGCATCTTGATACAAGATTTATCGATAATAAAAAATCATTATTATTTGGCCCTTTTGCGGGGTTCTCACCGAAGTTCTTAAAAACAGGATCCATGTTCGATTTAATATTATCTGTTAAACCTAATAATGTGTTAACGATGTTATCTGCAGGTGTTAAAGAGATGGCATTAACCAAATATTTAATTCAACAAGTCTTGTTATCTAAGGAAAAACGAATGGAAGAATTACGTGAATTTATTCCTACTGCTAAATCAGAAGATTGGGATTTAGTTGTTGCAGGTCAACGTGTTCAAGTTATTAAAGACACGGAAGCAGGCGGCAAGGGAACATTACAATTTGGAACTGAAGTTATTACTTCTTCGGATGGTTCTGTTGCGGCATTATTAGGTGCATCACCTGGAGCTTCAACAGCTGTTCACGTCATGCTTGAAGTCTTAAGTAGATGCTTTCCTGAACATATGAATGAGTGGGAAGTGAAAATTAAAAAAATGATTCCTTCATTTGGAATGTCTTTAATGGACTATCCAGAACTTTTACAAGAAATTCGCCAATCCTCCGAGAAAGCGCTTGGATTAGATAAAAAAGAATTAGTATTGAGTTAATTTTTCATAAGTTAAAGAATCTTTAATCAAGAATTAAAGGTTCTTTTTTTTACCCTTTTTAGCATCGGCTCCAAATATATCCAGCATAAATAACTCATAATACCCAAAAATAAGTTTATCATCATCTCTAAAATTTAAACGTAAAGGGGAAATTAAAAACATGCTGGATCAAAAGACGATTGAAATAGTAAAATCGACTGCACCGGTTCTAAAGGAACACAGTACAGAAATCGGTAAAAGATTTTATAAATTATTATTTACAAAAGTTCCCGACTTATATAACCTTTTTAACCAGACAAACCAAAAAAGGGGTATTCAACAGGAAGCTTTAGCTTACTCTGTTTATGCAGCCGGTGAGCATATAGATAATTTAGATGCCATAAAACCAGTTATTACAAGAGTGACGGAAAAACATCGTGCCATAGGAATTAAACCTGAGCAATATCCAGTTGTAGGAGAAACCTTACTTGAAGCGGTGAAAGATGTACTTGGAGAAACAGCAACAGAAGAAATTTTAACTGCATGGGGTAAAGCGTATAATTATATTGCCGATGCTTTTATAAGTATCGAAAAAGAGCTCTATGAAAAAGCTAAAAGTGCTCCTGGTGGTTGGGAAGGTTACCGGGAATTTGTAGTAGATAAGAAAGTGGATGAAAGTGATATTATTACCTCATTCTACTTAAGACCAAAAGATGACGAACCAATTGCTGATTATCAGGCAGGTCAATACCTAACGACAAAAGCGGAAATAGAGGGGGAAAAATACACCCATATCCGCCATTACAGTTTATCTGATGCTCCTGGGAAAGATTATTATCGAATAAGTGTCAAGCGGGAAGATTCAGTCAACGGTCAACCTAAAGGGATCGTTTCTAATTATTTACACCAAAACATCCAAGTTGGGGACACCTTACAGTTTTCTGTACCTGCAGGGGACTTTATTATAAGCCCGTCTAATAAGCCCATGGTTTTATTAAGTGGAGGAATTGGGGTTACTCCACTTCTTAGTATGTTAAATACTACGGTAGAAAAAGAGCCAAATCGTGATATTACGTTTATTCATGCTACCCAAAACAGTAAAGTTCATGCATTTAGAGAACATTTGTCGGAGTTGGCTAAAAATAATCATCGTGTCCATTCTTACGTTGTTTATGATTCACCAACGGAAGAGGATAAACAAGAAAAACGTTATGATAAGGAAGGTCACGTCGATTTGGACTGGCTTAAAAAGGTCTTACCATCTAATGATGTTGATTTTTATCTTTGTGGACCATTACCATTTTTACAAGCAATGGTTCGATTACTAAATCAATGGGGTGTACCTAAGGATCAAATTCATTTTGAGGTATTTAATCCTGTAGCAATATTAGGAGATTAATTTAAATACTCACACGTTTTCAGAAGAAAAAACGTGTGAGTATTTTTACGTTTTTTTATTATTTAACTTCAAGGACTTTCTTCATTGCTCTTATCAAACCAAGTGTTTCAGCCTCTCGTTGGGCAAGCATGATTAATAGGTCACCATGTGTTTCAATATATCCGTGTGGGGATTTGAATTTAACGTTAGATTTCCAAAATAAATCATCGTACTTATTGATTCTTTCTTGTTGCTGTATTAAATCTTCTATTAATTGTGATAAGCTAGGCGGTTCTATTTCCCAATCCTTTACCTGAACATCCGAGCTAAATAATTCTGCATATTCTTTTGGTATTTTTTGAGATTTCTTTTGACTTACGAATAATAATTTTTCATCCATATATAAGATATTGCCGATATGCCAGCGAATGGTTTTGTCGAAGTACTCGGAAGTTTTATCTATGATGTCTTCATCTAAATCTTGTATAAAAGTAAGTAGAGAAGTTCTAGCTAAATTAAACTGTTTTAATGACATTTTTCTTTCCTCCTAATCCATCTTTCCTTAGTATAGTGGAATCAAAAAGTAAATGAAAGAAATTTGCAAAACGAGTAAAATGGGTGCACATATTTTTGTCTGAAACATATATTGGTTATTGTGTGAGAATTCAATGGAAGGAAGAGAGAAATGAATAAAGAAGAAAAAGTAATCCTAGGGAAGAACGAGATTAATAATGGGGGATATCAGGTTATTGAAGTAAATATGTCTGATACGAATGAAAATCTTTATGCGGTATGTACTCCGGTAAAACTTTCATAGCCAATCCCAAATAAAACCATCTCTTATGTAGGTATACATACAGGAGATGGTTTTTTAATGTTATTCTTCATCATCTAAAAGAGCATCAAAGGCTTCGGATACTTTTTCAAATTCTTCGTCTGACTCAATGGCTGCTATATCCCCATCTTCGTCAATCTTAAGGAAGAAAATATCGATGTCTTCTTCCGTTTCTTCTTGTACATCATCTAAAAAACTAACTGCAACATAGTTAGTTCCTTCAATGGTCACTTTCGCTAAAACTTCGACAGAATTTTCTTCTTCTGATTCGTCCACAATTGTAAAGATTTCTCCAACCGTAACTTCTTCCATCATACAACCTCCTCTTTCTAAGTCTAGTTTACCATTAAAAAAGGAAAAACATACCATAAAAGAGAAGTTATATATAAACATTCACAATTATGTAAACACCATGTTTCATCAAGTGAAACGTGGTCATATACTTTAACTTGTTTGTTCGAAACGAAGAGATGCTATATATTTATTGATTTTTTTATCTAGAATTTGAATTCGACGGAGCGCAGTGTCGTGATCAATTTGGCGGTAATGGTGATTGCCACCAGGTTCTTCATCTGCTTCATCGGCCAGTGCGACCACTTTTTGTAGAGGGGTAAGTTGTAATTCCCCTTCTGGCAAATACGAGTCTGTGTGAAGGAGTACCGCCAGGGCAATGGCTTTCGCATTTTGAAGGTCTTCTCCACAACGTACGAGAAGTTTATGAGCACGAGCAGCACCTTTTATGGCATGAATATCATTTTCCTTATACAATTGATAATCCCACTCACCGTCTTGATACCATTCGTAATGACCGATATCGTGAAGTAAGCCAGCTTTCGTAGCGAGATCTGGGTTTACACCGGATTCACGAGCAATTTCAAAGGCTTTTTCAGCAACAGAAACTGCATGTGCCATTCCAGAACGACCAACATATTTTTGAACAATAGGGTGGATATAAAGCGTTTCTAACGTCACATTTCGTATCATGATACTCCCCCTTTTTATCTAATAATTTACGTTTCTCAGAAATGTATATTGTTAAATACATTACCACGATTTTCGGCGAATTTCAATGGCTATTGGTGGATTTGTAAAAATAATGGATTGATTTTTTGTAATTAATGAATCACGGCCAAAGTCTCGTTCATTTTACAGGCAAATGTCCGTGGCAGCGGATATCACGGCCAAAGTCTCATTCATTTTTCAAGCAAATGTCCATGAGAGCGGTTATTATGGACTAAGTTAAACTTGGACGGTCACTCATCGTATTATGATGGTGAACATAAATCGAAAAAAATTCAAAAAGGTTCGTTGGGGAATCCAACATTTTTTATCCTACAAAAAACTAACATTATACGATTAGCATAACTCTAGCTTGTTATTAATTGGTATTGTTTGAAGTATAGTAAAATATATTTAAATAACTATTCAAAGAAGTAGGGATCAAAATGATGACATCGGAATTATTGATTGACACAGATGCATGTTATCGACAGATGGAAGAGAAGGCTCATGCATATTTCGAAACGCTTTCTGAACAGCTTAGAGAAAAGACATATATAAATCAATTAACGAACGATATCCATTTATGGAAAAAGAATCATGTCCATTCATTTCCGTCCCTTTTTTTCAATAGAAAAAGAGAACGTTATTCAAGGGATTACCATCGATATATAAAATATCTACATCATACTGGTAAGCTAGAAAATTATCTCGACCGGAGTATTTCCTATATTTATATGCGTGATTTGGGTAAAGCACTTGATTCTACAAAAACACAAAATCGTATACAAAAATCTGTTAATCAACTGAAAAACCATCTAGTAAACTCCCTTACAGAAACGAAAATGGAATCATATAACCTTGCTGGGTTATTTCGCTGGTCACAAAATGAAGGGGTAGAATCCAGTTTTATTTGGTTGACGGATAAATTAAAGACAGTACGAGATCAAATTCCAGAAGGCTTAAATTCAGATGAGGCCCAACGAAAGCTAATCAAAATAATTGTTGGTGTCGTTATGCATGTTTTAGAAGAAATGGATGATGAAATTTCACCTAAGGACAAATCGGTAAGACTGGATGAGGCTATAAGACTCGGCTATTCTTATGGCCTTACTTACCCTTTTATCGATGACCTTCTAGATTCCAATATTTTGTCTCCAAATGAAAAAATCCGTTATACCAATTTAATCCGTTCCGCTTTAACTACTGGTGTTGTACCGGATTTGGATGATTGGAGTGGGGAGAATAAGGAATTCATTCAGTTTGTCCATGCAGAACTTCGAGATGCATTCGAATATATAAAGTCCCATCAACGACTTGAAACAACCGAAGTTTTTTATAAAGATTCCTACGTTTTTTTTCAATCACAGGAAGTGGATCGTAATAAATCTATGGAAAATCAAAAACTTACAAATGAGGAGATTTACATTCCAGTTATTTTAAAATCTGCGGCTTCCCGTCTTATTGTACGTTCGATTATTAGTGCCCCAGAGGATGAAGGGTTTGAAAGCCGGACCTTTTATTATGGATTATATAATCAATTAGCCGATGACTTTGCCGATATGTTTGAAGATGAAAAGACGGGATCCGTTACCCCATATACGTATTATTTGAAATATTATCGTACGCGTGGAGATCTTATAAATCCATTTGGATTGTATTGGACAGTCATTTCCTTTTTAATCCACGAGGTTTACCAGTCTGATCCAAAAACATGCGAAGTGATTTTAAATCGTGCCATTAATGGGTTAAAACGGTTTAAGAGAAAATGGGGGACTCAAAAATACGAAGAAATAATGGGCATCCTTACTTCTGAAATTCAGTCTTTTAATGGTCTTATACAAAAAATGGTTAAAAAAGCCGATGATGTTGATTTCTTTGATAAACTTTTACGCGATCATATGATTAATCATTTTCGGAAAGAGCGGAAAGAGCGAGAAGATTTTATCGAAATGACGCGAAGCATTCGTGAAAAAATCAATAATTGCTTACAACTAAAATCTCATAAACAAGTATTTTTATCGAATGATCATATTCTGGACGCGGTAAATTACAGTTTAGGCGATGGTGGTAAAAGGTTAAGACCTATTATAACTTGGATGATGGCGGTTCATTGCTACCATATGGATGAAGCGGATATTTTTCCATTGTTACGGTCATTGGAGTATTTGCACACGGCATCTTTAATTTTTGATGATTTACCTTCCCAAGATAATGCCTCTCTTAGGCGAGGGAAGCAGACGTTGCATGAAGTATATAATGTTGCTACCGCAGAATTATCCGGGCTTTTTTTGACTCAAAAGGCTGTAGAAGAACAGACAACGTTACAACGTTTTAATTCGGAAAAAGTGCTCGAAATGATTCATTATTCGTCTGGTGTTATAACAGATATGTGTAGGGGTCAGGCAATGGATTTAGAGGAAAAAGATAAAATATCGTTAGAACAATTAAATAAGATGTGTTTTTATAAAACGGGTATAGGATTTGAGGCCTCACTCATCATGCCAGCTATACTTGCTGGGGTAGACGAAGAAGAAAAGAAAGCATTGAAAAAATTTGCTTATCATACTGGCATTGCTTTTCAAGTTAAAGATGACTTATTAGACCATCAAGGAAATACCATATCACTTGGTAAACCAACGAACCTTGATGTAAAAAATAATAAATCAACATTTGTTACCGTTCTTGGTAAGGAAGAAGCAAAAAGAGCTATGTGGGAACATTATTGTTTAGGATTAGATGCTTTACAAGAAATTCCTGGAAATAAAGCTTTTTTAAAGCATTTCTTAAGTTATGTGGTGAATAGGGATAATTAAAGGACTAAGAAATCCACCCCTTTAGAACAGAGGAGTGGATTTTGTTTAGACTTGTTTTCGCTTGATTGCCCCTATGATGATCACGATGACCGTAAGACCAATTAAAAAGAAAAGGGAAAGGACGTTATTGGTTTGAAAGATGGCCCGTACCATTTCTTCTTTTATAATCATTTCTCCGCCAGTCCAAGCGAGTAGGGCAGCTCCAATGAATACTACAATGGGGAACTTTTGAATAAGCTTTAAAATAAGTTCGCTCGCTGTTAGTATGATAGGAATGCTTAGAATAATTCCAGCAATAATTAGTAGTAAATTACTGTCAGCAATTGCAGCAATAGCTAGTACATTATCTAAACTCATGATAACATCTACAAAAATGATAATCGAGATGGCCTCCTGCAAGGAATTTCCGCTTTTTATTTGATCGGTTTCATGTGAATCTACCATTAGTTTATAGGCAATAAAAAGTAAAAGTATTCCACCAATCAATTGAATAAATGGCATCTCCAATAAGTGTATCATTAAGAAAACAAATAATGTCCTTAAAGAAATGGCACCTAATGTACCCCATTGAATGGCTCTCCCTTGAAGTTCTTTGGGAAGATTTCGACTAGCCATCGCAATGACGAGGGCATTATCTCCGCTTAGAAGGATATTAATAAACAGAATTTCTAAGATTGGTTGAATAAATTCCATGTTTTGCCCCCCTTGATTTCAAGCTTAACAAGACGAAGCTTGTCCATTGGTCTATAATTAAAAATTATGAGTAGATTAATTTGAAAAGAACTTTTTTTGATTGATATCTTGAAAAAAACTAAAAAGGGATTTCACATAATATGTGGAATGTATTAACTAGGTATATCTTTTAAGGAGGACGTTTATGGTTGCAATACCAAAACCAGCATCTACGGTAGTTTTAATGGATAATGAATCGAGGATCTATTTAACGAAAAGACCGAAGACGATGAAGTTTATGGGCGGATTTTATGTGTTTCCTGGTGGTGGAATGGACGATGCGGATCAACTTGTAAATGAGAAATATGTGAAGAGTGAATCTAAAAATGATTCTCTTACTATGGGTCATTACATAGCCGCTGCTAGAGAGCTGTTTGAAGAAGTCGGGATTTTGTTAGGGAATAAAGAAGATGGATCACCTGTAATTTTATCAAAGAAAAAGGAACTAATTTATCGAAATCAATTAGTAAACAGAGAAATAACATTTGGTGAGATTTTAGAGAGGGAAGAAATATTTTTTCATTTAAAATGTTTATCGTATATTGGTCAATTGGTTACCCCTAGTCAAAGTCATATCCGCTTTGATACTCGCTTCTTCTTAGTGATGCTTCCTCAAGGACAACAGCCTCATCCGGACCGTTCCGAAATAGATGATGCATTTTGGATTGCCCCTGAAGAAGCACTTGACTTATTTGAAAATAAAAAATTAAAACTATCCGCACCAACCATTCTAACGCTTGAAGCCGTAATAAAATACCTAAATGGTGAGAAACTTCATATATCTGCTTCCGAAATTGATTTATTAAAAATGAGGAGAAACATAACTGGATTTTGATTCATCATATTGAATCAAATCCTCTTTTAAAAGTTTATCAAGATGTGCTTCTATCGTTTTCTGTGCAACTGGGAAAACACTAGGATGAATACGATCTTGATAAATTATCTCTGTCAATTCTTTTGAAGTGATTTGTTGATGTTTTTCCAATAAAGTTAATAATTGTTGTTCACGGTGTAACCTACGCTGGATGACAAAATCAATATGTTCATGTGGTTGGTGTACCCATTTACCATGACCTGGACCAATTTTTTCTATTTTTAAATTCCTTAATCGCTGAAGGGTTTGCAAATAATCTTTCATATCTCCATCGGGTGCTCCAATCCATGTGGTTCCTTCTGCAACAATATTATCTCCAGCAATAAGAATTTGTTCTGATGGTATATAAAGACTCACATGCCCTAACGTGTGACCTGGTGTATGCATCACGATGATTTCTTCCCCATCCACCTTTATGGAGTCCTCGTCTTCTATAAGAGTTATTTCTTCCCATGGAGAAATGGCGGATAATACTTGTTCCTCTTCTTTTTCATGACAAAGTATAGTTGGCATCCAATGAATTAACATGCGTACTCCCGGTGCATGGTCTTGGTGAGCATGAGTTAGAACAATTCGTTTTGGTCTCGCAAGTCCATGTTTATTGATTTCCCATTCTAATAATTTTCTCGTATCCTCTGTATCGTAACCCGCATCCACTAAAATAGATTCTTCTTCATTTCCAATGAGATAGGAGTTCGTTGTAGTATGCGGCAATAAAGTCGGGGTTGGAATCGGAATGCGGATTACTTTGATATTGCTTTTTCTTTTCACTAGATCCGTCCTTTCAACAAATTCAATACATCTTTCTATTTCAGTATAATATGATGTGTGTGGAATTTTAAGACTTTTTTTTAAAGTGTAGCTTTAAGCTTGATAAGATGAATCGTATTTCTAATACTAGCAGCAATTTTTCGTTCATGATACATTGGTATAAAAACCTTCAGAAAGGAGCAACCACATGCAACTAAAATTACAATCAAGGAAAATCAAAGAGCGATGTGGTACAGTGTCCTTTAGAAAAGGGGAGGCGTTTTTTCGGAACCGAAAAGTATTGATCGACGAAGAATCGAAAAACGAGGTTAAAGCTACAGTAGAGGGTGTAGAGGATTTTCACGTTATTGTTCGTAAAGAAAATGGACAAATCCATGCGACTTGTAGCTGCCCTACCTTATCTTCTTTCCAGAAAGATTGTCAACACATTGCGGCAGTGTTGATTGCTTTGCAATATAATGAAAACCATAAAGAATCGCAAAAGAATGAAATACAGTCAGACATTTCAGATGAAATAATAAAAATATTTCAAGATAATCCAAAAATGAAGAGTGGTACTCAGAACTATTTTGAAAATAGAATTGAAATCTTCCCGACGTTTTTTTGTAAAGCTGTTCGAGGAGATCTTAATTATGACATGTTCGCAATGGAGATTTCCATTGAATCTACAAAAATTAAAGATATTCGTGAATTTCTGGACAAAATGAAAAGAGGGGAGTCCTATTTCGTTTCACAACAATTTACTTACAATCCGACAAAATATTGTTTTGATAAAGATTCGGACATGATTTTGCAACATCTCATTCGGGTGATGGATGACGAAAAAATATATCGGCGTGCATTACCGAGTAATAACGAGAGTAATCTTCCCAAACACCAAATTTTCATTCCAGTCTCCTTATGGGATACCCTTGTCCCACTATTGGATAGTTTGAATCATGTCACATTGGAATACAATCAGCAACATTTTCTTGGGTTACATCAATCTGATGAATTGCCTCCACTCGTATTTGAATTTGGTGATGAAGTAAATGGATTTTCCTTAAAAATCAGTGGGTTACAGAAAGTGAAACTCATGACAAAATATAATACGGTTTTATATCAAGGAAGGGTTATTCGAATAAATTCCATAGATATGGAACGGTTGGCAGAGCTTGAGAGAATGCTAGAGTACTCTAATACGGATAAAATCCTCATTGGCCCTAACAAAATCTCATACTATATGGAAAAGTTGGTTCCTGTTTTAAGGAAATTAGGTGAAGTTCACTTATCTGGGTCCATTACAGACCACATTGAAAAGAATCCACTAAAAGCAAAATTGTATTTAGATCGTTTAAAAAAACGATTATTGGTGGGGTTAGAATTTCATTATAATCATGTTGTCATTAATCCATTAGAGAAACATGAGAAGCAAATTGGTACGGTCATTATAAGGGACACGGAGAAAGAACAAGAAATACTTCAGCTCCTGGAAGAGGAAGGCCGATTAAATCAAACAGAGAGCGGATATTATCTTCATAATGAAGAATTAGAATATCAATTTTTGTACCATGTATTACCGAAATTACAAAAACTAACCCAAGTTTATGCAACTACAGCAGTAAGAAATCGAATTTTTCGTAAAAACTGGAAGCCAAAAATTAAAGTTAAACATCGTAAAGAAAGGACGAATTGGCTTCATTTTACTTTTGATATGGATGGAATTCCACAGAGTGAAATAAAAGATGTATTAGAAGCATTGGAAGACAAACGAAAATACTACCGATTAAAAGACGGTACCTTGTTTTCTTTAGAAACGAAGGAAATGGAGGAAATCCAACGCTTTTTACGGCAAGCTCCGATTCAAGATGATGATCAATTAGAAAAAGGACTTGACGTTCCAATCGTTCAAGGTTTGCGACTTTTAGATACGGTAGAAAGTGATGATACCTTTTCCTACGAAGACTCGTTTCGTGATTTTTTACAGAGAATTAGTAATCCGGATCTAAATGAATATAACGTGCCAGAGAATCTCGCAGGAACATTGAGAAACTATCAGAAACAAGGATTTAAGTGGATGAAAACGATGGCGAATTTCGGTTTTGGTGGTATTTTGGCTGATGATATGGGACTTGGAAAAACGGTACAAAGCATTGCATACATTTTATCGGAACTCCCGGACATTCGAAAAAGGAAGTTTCCTGTACTAATTGTTTGTCCATCCTCTGTTACGTATAACTGGCTTTCTGAAATAATGAAGTTTTCCCTCGAACTAGAAGCAATTGTCGTTGATGGAAAGAAATCAGATCGAATGGAAATTTTTCATAAAAGAGATCAAGTAGATGTCCTCATAACGAGTTATCCATTATTGCGTAGTGATATCCGAATGTATGAGAAGGAAAAGTTCCATACCATCTTTTTTGATGAAGCACAAATGTTTAAAAATCCCCTAACACAAACCGCTCGTTCTGTAAAAAAACTAGAAGCTGACCATCGTTTTGCATTAACAGGAACCCCAATGGAGAATGCACTTGAGGAACTGTGGGCGATTTTTCATGTTGTTTTTCCGGATTTGTTTTTAGGGTTAAAGGATTATAGTAAATTAACAACAAAACAGATAGCAAGAAGGATTCGACCATTTATGTTACGAAGGGTAAAAGAAGATGTGTTAGACGAATTACCTGAGAAAAAGGAATCTGTACAGTTTTGTGAGTTATACCCGGAACAAAAATCATTATATGCAGCATATTTAGCAAAATTACGACATGATACATTTAAGCATTTAGATAAAGATACGATTCGAAAAAATAGGATTAAAATTCTTGCTGGAATTACTAGATTACGGCAAATTTGCTGTCATCCAGGATTATTTGTTCATAGATATGAGGGGAATTCTGCTAAATTTGATCTGCTTATGGAAATTGTAGCAGATGCAAAACAATCTGGAAGAAGGGTTTTAATTTTTTCTCAATATACAAAGATGTTAGAGCTTATTGGTAAAGAGTTCGTTACTCAAGAAATTCCTTATTTTTACTTAGATGGTCACACTCCCTCAAGCGAAAGAGTAGACTTATGTAATCATTTTAACAAGGGGGAGCGAGACTTTTTTCTAATTTCGTTAAAAGCGGGTGGAACGGGATTAAATTTAACAGGTGCGGATACGGTTATTTTTTATGATAGTTGGTGGAATCCTGCTGTAGAGGAACAAGCTGCTGACCGAGCACATCGTATGGGTCAACAGCATACGGTTCAAGTCTTGAAAATAATAGCCAAAGGAACCATTGAAGAAAAGATGAACGACCTACAGGAAAGAAAGCGTCATTTGATCGAAGAAGTAATTGATCCAGAAGATCGTATGTTGCAAACTTTAACCGATGAAGATATTCGTGACTTACTGAAAATATGAATAAATTATCCTTAAAAAACTCATGTTAACATGAGGAGGTGTTGTTCATATGGGTAGAGATCGTCAAGAAAAAAAGCTAAAGCAAAGCGGTAGAGTAGAATCGGACCGTGATGTGGGACTTCGTTATAAAGGTGCAACAAAAATGTCTAGTCCTGAAGAAGCAAGAAGATTAAATGATGGGCATAAGTAAAAAGGGTAAGTCTCTCATGAACACATGGGAGACTTTTTTCTATTCATAATTTTAGTTTCACTGAATACATATGGAAAAGGAGTTTATACGTTTCAATTATATCGATATAGCGAGGGATGAAGATGTCATTCGATCATCAATTAAAGACGAAATCCTACTACCAAACTTATATGCAGGAAAATGATGAAAAACAAGCATTACTAATTTTAGGGGAAAAATATGTCGCGGAAAGGCAAAAGGAAGTTTTTGATTTATCGGAAATCCGCTTTGCTCAAGGGGAAGTATATTATTTAAACAAGGATTATGAGGCAGCGATTTTCAAGTGGGAGAACGTGTCTGGTGAGTTACTTCCTTGGGCTCAAAAAAATATAGCCGATGCTCATTTGCAATTAGATTTTTTAGCTATTGCAGAAGAATATTATAAGGATATTCAAACCGACTCCGAGGTATTAAAAATGGAAATTTTATTGCAATTGTTTCTCCTTTACATCAGACGCGGTCGGCTGCTTGAGGCAAAAAATACGATTCGAAAGGCCTTGGATACAGATCCTGATTATCCAGGAGTAACCAAAAGAGCAAGAGCATTTTATGAGAAAGAGGAAAGTTGGCAGGATGCGTTATATCTAGCAGAAAAAGAAGCCATTCGTACAAAGTCTCTACATTGGTTTCGTGTATTGAAGACTTACGTGGAAAAAGGGCTCGTAAAGGATAAGGAACCAAATTATTTTCATCCTATATTAGCTGAAGTTTATACGGTTGATAAAGAGTGCTATGAACAGTTGGTTGTTGCGCTTTGGACGCATTATAAACAAACAAAGCAATATTTATCATGGCTGCTTGAAATGAGTAAACTATCTCCAAACATTGATCCGGGAGTGGAATATGAGTGGAGGCATTTACCAAACCTTTATAAAGAAACAATTACAGATATAACGAGTGGTGACTATACCGTTAAAGAAATATCTGAAATCGTTCCTAGCTTAATCCTTACTTGGTTTCGAATTGCTAAAGGTGAGGATGCAAAGCTTGCTGCATCAGCTGTAATAGCATGGGATGAAATGTATCCTTTTCATATGGATAGAATGGGCGTTGAAAAGGCTAAGAATTTATTGCTCCATCATTCTGCCGATTCAACCCAAATCTTATATAAAGCAGTGAAACTATTCGAATTAATGGTTAGATGGGCAAAAGAAAAGGGGATTGTTTTAGATTCACACTTAACGGAGAAAATGAAGCGACAATTGGATTTACAACATTATTTTGTTCTTTTAGGTGGAAATAAATCGTCTTTACTAAGTAAATGGAAATTAAACAAAACATCTAGTTCGTTACCGCCAATAGAAACAAAGAAAACGAATAATGGACTTATTCTTTGTCAAATGTCCATGTTGAAAAATAATGAGATAAATATATTGGAATCAGCTGGTCTTTTAGAACAATCCTTAGCCGATTTTGCAATATACATTGTCGAAAATGAAACGGATATTGATGAGGCTATGCATATACGAAAACAAGTGCCAGAAATCAATTTTCAATTTTTAATAAATAATGAATTCAAAGACGCGGATTTAACACAAAAGATAAAAATAAAGTTTTCAAATTCTAGTGTTGTGAGTCTCCCTCAAAAAAACAATGATCAATGGGCGGAAATTATGTCATCTATAAAATTACAAGATTTAAGGGTAGAAGAAGAAAGGGCAACTAAAACATTGTCGTTTCTGAAAAGGTTTCTTCGATTTTTATTAGATAAACAGAAGGAATTAGAGGATAACTTTCTAGATACAATTGGGAGAAACGAAGAAATGGTGGATAATTTATATGAAGCGATTCGCCAATTGAATGAATTGCAAAATGAAAAGATAGATATATTAAAAAATAATTATCGTTTTATCAAACATGAAATAAGAGAAAATATGTTAAAAGGAGTTTCTGAAATATTAAGGGGATGTGCGGATTTAGTTTCAAAAGATAGTGACTTTGAACAAATTCATGTAAAATTGAATGAGGAAATGAATCGAAGGGTAAATGATTATGTGAATGAAGATATTCTCCAAGTGTTTCATTTAGCAATGGATGAATGGATTAAAGAGAGTGAAAGGGAGCTTAAGGATTCGAAAAGCAGTTTAGATGAAATAAGGACTAATTTTAATCAAATGTTTGGGAAAGAGAAAGTAGTATTTGATTGCGATTTACGTGTACTAGATGACTGGGCTCGTGATGTAGACCGAATTTGCCACGGAAATATACAATTGGAAGAAGCCAATATAATCATGCGGTCAGGCTCTTCACAGTTTTTAATAAAAGGGGCAGGAAAAGTTTTTGGATCCATTCCACAAAAAAATAAACATCTCATTTTTAAGAAATATAGGGAATTTATAGAAACGAAAGATTATAGTGACATAGCCAAGTCGATAACGGATCGGTTTATGTTACAAGTTGATCTTTTTGAAAAATCCATCCAACGTGACGTAGAAATGTTTTTTAACAACGCCTTTAATAGTTTGGAGGCAGTTTTAAAAGAAGTGGAAAAGGACCTGACTGAAGAAAAACAATTATTATATGAAATGAGCAATAATCCAGAAATTTATCGAGATCCAATTGCAATGTTTGATTTCAACGTTCGTCAATTTCATATTTTGTACGGGGTTATTGAACCAGTACATGGATATTAATAGAATGAGCAAAACGAACACATTCGCTAAATGACGAGCAGATGTGTTCGTTTTCTAATGTGTCTTTACCTATGTTACAATTAAAGCATAAATAAATGCCTAGCGAAACGGTTAATAGGGGTGCGTGTATGGGGACATCAGATAAAGAACATATTCTCCAATCAATTCCTAATAGAGAAAAAGAAACCTATTATCGACTAACAAAGCTAAACATAAAGGAAAAACATTTGATGTGGGAATTAATTCGAAATACGAATATAGAAGGTGTTACTGTATATCGGGGTACAAAAGAAAATTTACATCATTTATTTTTATTACAATTAGTAACAACGAATCCGTTATATAAAACCAAGGGAGGAGAAATTAGTTTATTTATTCTTCGGGACACTCCATATCTACTTCGTTTACTGCGGAAAATAGCCAGAAGGGATAGGGAGGATAAAACATGATTCTCAGGTCGAAAGTTTAAAGGGTAATCATAGGATATTTAAATATTTTTACATTTTTTAATGAAATGTATTGACTTATTTCAAAAGTCGTTTTATCATAGATTTTGCTGTTGAAAAAAACTTTACATAAGCTAAACGAAAATATAATAATAAAAAGTGTTGACTGTTAAATCTGTTTATGCTAATGTTTATAAATGTCACATTTGGTTTTCTAGTGATGATTCATGAAAGATTACAGTCTAATTATTCCACAGTAGCTCAGTGGTAGAGCAATCGGCTGTTAACCGATCGGTCGTAGGTTCGAATCCTACCTGTGGAGCCATTACGGAGAAGTACTCAAGAGGCTGAAGAGGCGCCCCTGCTAAGGGTGTAGGTCGCGATAGCGGCGCGAGGGTTCAAATCCCTCCTTCTCCGCCATAGTTCCTATGGCCCGTTGGTCAAGCGGTTAAGACACCGCCCTTTCACGGCGGTAACACGGGTTCGAATCCCGTACGGGTCACTATTTTATTAAAAAAGACATGTTAAGTTCGTGACGTCCCATCGTAACTCATGCATTAGCACATCCTGTGCTTCGGAGGATTAGCTCAGCTGGGAGAGCACCTGCCTTACAAGCAGGGGGTCACAGGTTCGAGCCCTGTATCCTCCACCATTAACATCTAAATTCAATATTTATTCACATCGCGGGGTGGAGCAGTCTGGTAGCTCGTCGGGCTCATAACCCGAAGGTCGCAGGTTCAAATCCTGCCCCCGCAACCAAAAGTTTATTTATATTTTTATGAAAAAACTTAGTTATGAAAATAGTAATACGGTTAGTTTTTAAATTTCAGGAATGGTCCGGTAGTTCAGTTGGTTAGAATGCCTGCCTGTCACGCAGGAGGTCGCGGGTTCGAGTCCCGTCCGGACCGCCATTTATAAATTTATATTGGAGGTATACCCAAGTCTGGCTGAAGGGATCGGTCTTGAAAACCGACAGGCGGGTCAAACCGCGCGGGGGTTCGAATCCCTCTACCTCCTCCACTTATAAGAAATGGCTCGGTAGCTCAGTCGGTAGAGCAACGGACTGAAAATCCGTGTGTCGGCGGTTCGATTCCGTCCCGAGCCATCTCAAATGAATATTAAAGGGGTATAGTTTAATGGTAAAACTACGGTCTCCAAAACCGTCAATGTGGGTTCGATTCCTACTACCCCTGCCATATTCTAATGGCGGTCGTGGCGAAGGGGTTAACGCACCGGATTGTGGCTCCGGCACTCGTGGGTTCAATTCCCACCGGTCGCCCCATAATTTTAATATAATTTTAATGATTGGGCTATAGCCAAGCGGTAAGGCATCGGGTTTTGATCCCGTGTATCCTAGGTTCGAATCCTAGTAGCCCAGCTTATTCGGGAAGTAGCTCAGCTTGGTAGAGCACATGGTTTGGGACCATGGGGTCGCAGGTTCGAATCCTGTCTTCCCGACCACTAAATATATGTTTTGGGGCCTTAGCTCAGCTGGGAGAGCGCCTGCTTTGCACGCAGGAGGTCAGCGGTTCGATCCCGCTAGGCTCCATCTTTAATATGGCGGCGTAGCTCAGCTGGCGAGAGCGTACGGTTCATACCCGTGAGGTCGTGGGTTCGATCCCCTCCGCCGCTATTCATATTAAGGACCCTTAGCTCAGTTGGTTAGAGCTATCGGCTCATAACCGATCGGTCGCAGGTTCGAGTCCTGCAGGGTCCACCATTTCTATTAATATATCTTTTATAGTTTTGTGGGTGTAGTTAAATGGTATAACCTCAGCCACGAGCGACACTTCTACCGAATAATCTACGAGTTACCTCGAAGCATTGACTTCTTTGAATAGGCTTGTAGATGGAGAGGCATGTTGGTCGGGATTGAATCTAAAGTACAAATTTAATTAAATTTTGCGGGTGTAGTTAAATGGTATAACCTCAGCCTTCCAAGCTGATGTCGTGGGTTCGATTCCCATCACCCGCTCCATTA
>NZ_JBHTKV010000030.1:0-31562 GCF_042678465.1 Oceanobacillus caeni
CGTTCGTCCTGAGCCAAGATCAAACTCTCCAAAAAAGTTTGTTTAGAATTAACACAGTTAATTCTATCTCTTAGCTTCTAGAAGTGTTACCTTCTATTATTAAAAGAAAACGAGTTTCTTTTATCTTAACATACTGGTTGTTTTGTTCAGTTTTCAAAGAGCAATTAATTTCCTGTCGCTTGTTTGAAACGACCTTATTAATATAACATAACTCCCGTTCGTTGTCAACAATGAATTTTAATCACTTGTTCTCAACAACAACTTTTACATTATATCAATCACCGCAATCTATGTCAATACTTTTTTAAACGATTAATTCTTTTAAAAAAGCTAACTTTGATAACAGCAAAATTTATATTACTATTCTCTACCCGAAAAGTCAATACTTTTATTTCATATTTTTATTCATTAGACACGATACAAGAAACTGATTATGCATATTTATAGAATGCTAAAGAAAAATATTGAATAATAGAAGGGATTCTAAAATTTGTTTATAAGGAAGGGAAAGATAATGACAACTGAATTTGAGCCAATTATTACATTTAAAAACGTTACATTTTCTGATCGTAATGTCCCTATAATAAAGAACATCTCTGGCTCGTTTGCAAAAGGGAAAATAACAACACTAGTGGGACCATCTGGTGCAGGAAAGACTACTTTATTTCGATTATGTAATAGACTTATTTCTCCTGATTCAGGACAAATAATAATAAATGATAAATCTATTGATGAATATGATCCAATAACATTACGTCGCAAAATCGGACTTGCATTGCAAAGTGCTACAATGCTTAGTGGCTCGGTGTATAAAAACCTTTCATTACCACTCACGTTAAAAGGTGAAACATTATCTGAAGATGATGCCAAAGAATTATTAGAAGATGTAGCACTGGGAAAAGACTTCTTAAACCGAAATATTAATGATCTATCTGGAGGACAGAAACAAAAGGTTTCTATAGCCCGAACATTAGTAAATCGTCCTGAGGTTCTCTTATTAGATGAAATCACTTCTTCTCTTGATCGTATATCTCAACACGACATTGAAGAATTAATCCAAAAGATAAACCAAAAATACGGAACAACTATTGTTTGGATTACACATAATTTAGACCAAGCTTTGACCATTGGTGACTATTCTTGGGTTATGATGGCTGGTGAGGTCATTGAAACGGGTAAGAGTGAGTTTTTAAATGACCCGAAAGATGACAGAGTAAAACGTTTTATAAAGGGAGACTTAGAATGAGTTATTTAACATTAACATTAGCACTTATTTTTGTATTAATACCCATCATCCTATCTAAAACATTACATTTAGATTTAGAGAAGGATACAATTATTGCAACGGTTCGTTCCATTATCCAATTACTTGTTGTCGGATATGTATTGCAATTTGTCTTTGCATCGGAAGAATTTATTTTTATCGTCTTAATGATTGTTTTAATGATTGGTGCAGCGACACAAAATGCTAGAAAAAAGGGAGCATCCATAAGAGGGATTACCTGGAAGCTTATTATTACTTTCATTTTCATAGAAATACTGACCCAAGCTATCTTACTTGGATTTCAAATAACTCCTCCTACTGCGCAGTATATTATACCGATAAGTGGAATGGTCGTCGGAAATTCGATGGTTCTTGCCATTTTATTTCTAAATAGGTTCACTGCTGAAGTAGAAGCGCGACAAGATGAAACGGAGCTCATCTTATCTTTAGGAGGGACACCAAAACAAGCAATCCATACTCCCTTAGTTACTTCTATTAAAGCTAGTACGATTCCTACTATTGAAAGCCAAAAAACAATTGGCCTAGTCCAGTTACCTGGAATGATGAGCGGCCAAATCATCGCAGGGGCAGATCCAGTACAAGCTGTTCAATTCCAACTTCTTGTCCTATTCTTACTATTAACAACAGCAATAGTCACAAGCATCTTCCTAGGGTTCTTATCCTACCCAGCACTTTTCAATGATAAAATGCAAATGATGAAGATTAGAAATGAAAAATAAGTAGAGCGTGAATCTAATTTCGGATTCACGCTTTATTGCGTTTTATTGACAGATGACTTCCTATTTTGTATATTATAATTAATTAAAAATATATTAATTAAGTATAAATGGATAAATAATGTAGAAGGAGAATTTTTATGTCGGAGAATTTATCACTAAAATCCTTTGTTGTCTTGCTAAAGGCTAATAAGACGTTGGCGGAATTAATTAAAAAGGATATAAGCAGTCATGGAATGCGGACATCTGATTTTACTGTATTAGAAGCATTATACCATAAAGGCAAACAGACTATTAAACAAATTACACAATCCGTATTGATCAATACAGGTTCCATAACGTATGTTATCGATAAATTAGAAAAAAAAGGACTACTAGAAAGAACACCATGCAAAGATGACCGTCGTGTTGTTTATATTCAATTAACAGATCAAGGTGTACAACTAATGGAAGAGATTTTCCCGCTGCATCAACAAGTCATCGAAAACGTATTTGAAGGTGTTACGGATGAAGAAAAGAAAATAATAATCGATGTATTAAAGCGTGTTGGCAAGAAAAGTGAAGAACTAAAATAAAACACGATGATCCAAAAAGGTAGATACTTCAAAAACTTTTTTTCCCTGCATAGTACAGGGTGAAAAAATCAACATAGGAATTAGATACGCCGTGCTAGTGCACGGCATTTTTTAATTCCTTAATATAATATAAGCTAGGTAAACGACATAAAAAATAGCTAATATAAGACCTTCCCTCTTACCTATTCTAAAATTGGTTCTCGAAAAAACTAATAAAAGCAGAGTTAAGACCATCATCATCATAACATCTATAAATACTTTATTATCCACCGCAAGAGGAGTTATAGCAGAAGCGGCTCCTAACACAAATAATATATTAAAGATATTACTTCCAACAATATTACCTAGAGCAATTTCACTTTCTTTTTTCAGAGCGGCAGTAATAGAAGTAACCAATTCCGGTAAAGAGGTTCCAATCGCTACAATTGTCAATCCAACTAATGTTTCACTCATTCCCCATTGGTAAGCAATTTCCGTTGCATTGGAAACAACTAGGTCCCCTCCAAAAATAATGCCTATTAAACCTAATAAAGTTATGAATATATTCTTCCCCCATGTCACATCCTCGGGGATTGATTCATTCTTCATGTTCTCTCTACTCTTAAATGCAAGTTCGATAACATAGTACATAAAGATTGCAAGAAATAATAGGAAAACCAATCCATCACTACGAGTGATAAAATTAGCACTTAATCCCTCTAACACGACGTCACTCATAACAACTAATAATACAGTGCTGGCTAGTAACGTAAAAGGGATTTCCTTACGTATCGTTTCTGTTTCTACTTTCAAAGGATATATAAGTGCAGCAATACCAACAACAGCTGTTAGATTAAAAATATTACTACCAATAACATTACCTAGAGCTACATCAGCATTTCCTTCCAATGCTGCTATAATACTTACCGTTGCCTCTGGGGAACTTGTACCAATAGCGACGATCGTAAGCCCGATTAATATTGAAGGAATTTTAAGTAACCTTGCTATATTGGATGCACCATCTACAAAATAGTCTGCTCCCTTAATCAAAAGACCAAAACCTATTATTAACAATAAATATTCCAAATATTCTCACCCCATTTTTTTATCTTACTATAACTTTTCCTCCATTTCTATGTTAAATTCCCTTAAAATCTACCAACCAAATCCCTAAAGATTACTAATATTTCCATTGTGAATCATTATAAACTTTGCTATGATAGATTCTATTGTATAAAATCCGTGGTTCGAAAGCCTCCCACGTAAAAAAACTAAGGAGAGATGGAAATGAATATAAAAACGTTAACTGCAAATGGCGTTTTGGCTGCAATGTATATAGCTGTATCAGCACTTATACAACCATTTGGCTTTACGAATGTCCAATTTCGTGTACCTGAGATGTTTAATCATCTCGTCGTATTTAATAAAAAGTTCTTTTTCGGTATTATATTTGGTGTATTTTTAACCAATCTATTTTTCTCACCAATGCGACTGTATGATATTGTATTTGGTGTCGCGCATTCGGCAATATCTTTAGGACTTATTATTCTACTTTCTAAATACACGAAAAACACGCTACTTTTACTAGCAGCCAATGCAATCATTTTCAGTTTTAACATGTTCATTGTCGCATTAGAATTATACTTAGCATTGGGATTACCTTTCCTATTTTCTTGGGTAACTACAGCCATTGGAGAAATCGTTGTTTTGGCTATTGGTATTCCAATTATGTATACTTTAAATAAACAAGTACATTTTGATAAAATCATATAAAGAAGATTTCCGTCATTGGGAGTCTTACTACCCGTTTAGATAGGATAAAGGGATATACCATAATAAAAACTTCACGATTAACTTACTAATTCGTGAAGTTTTTTTATATACTTACATAATATTTATACAAGGAGGCGCTAGTTATGATTGTTAGAGAAGAAACAGATCATTTTATAATGATTGAGCAAGACAACCATGCCATTGTATCTGGTGAATTAATAAAGTATTGGAAAAAAGAACTATTATTAAGTAACACGCTTATGGATTCGGTTGTAACAGCAATCACACTTCATGACTATGGTTGGAAGTACTTTGATAAGCAACCAGTATGGAATGATCAGCTAAAAGCACCGTATGATTTTACGAGTTACCCCTTAGCTCCGAAGACCATCATTTATACACACGGAATAAATGAAGTTGAAAAAATAGATACGTATGCAGCCTTATTATGTAGTATGCATTATACAAACTTTATGACCCAAGAATCTTCTCCATACGCAGATTCCTTTGTGGCACAAGAACGAAAAAGACAACAGGAAATCATTCACTCGATGAAAGATTTTGATGTGAACTTATTTGACTTCCATTATGAATTACTAAAGTTTACAGATAGTCTCTCCCTGTTCTTTTGTATAAATAAACCCGGTGTTAAAAAGGAGGAATTCCATTTCTTTTATAAAAACGGAATTCCAGTACCCTTTATTGATAAAGGGAATAGCCAGATTATTTGGCCAGAATGGAAGGCGGACAATACGATTTATATGGATCCATTTCCATTTGAAACCGAGCTAACTATAAAAATTATGCAGAAGAAAGTGGCTAAGGATTTAATTACGAAACATGGCATAGTAAAAAGCTATGAAAACATACCATGCGAAATATTAGATTTGAAACTATTATCTAAAGAGTAAAGAAGGAGTCCCCATGAACTCCTTCTTTACTTAAGACTCTTGTCTAACTTGCAATAGATGCTCTGAATCATCAGACGAATCGTTCTCTATATATAGTTTTCTTGTAGGGTAAGCAAATTCCGCTCCTTCTTCTCTTACAATATCAAGAATTTGGTAATTTATTTCCTCTTTCACTTTTAAATACTCTCCCCAGACTGTTGTCTTCGTAAAGAAATACAAAAGAATGTCCAAACTACTTTCCTTATACTCATCAAACCTTACAAATATGGTTTCTTGATGAATATCTGGGTGATTTTTTAATAGATTTTCGATTCGTTGTATAATGGATTCCATTTTTTCTCTTGATGTTTCATAATCTAACGAAAGATTAAAAGTAATTCGGCGTTTATTCATTTTACTCCAGTTTGTGATTGACTCATTTGCTAATTGATTATTAGGAACGGAAACCAACGCATCTGCAAAGGTTCGTATTTTTGTACTACGGAAGGAAATATCTTCTACTGTTCCCTCTACACTCGGTGTCAAAATCCAATCCCCAATCGTAAAAGGCTTCTCAGAAATAATAACAATTCCACCAAGAAAATTAGCTAAAGCATCTTTAGCAGCTAAAGAGATTGCAAGTCCACCTAACCCAAGCCCAGCTATAAGTCCTTCAATACTATAACCAAATTGCTGAAGGATAATTGTAGCGGCAATCGCGACAATAATAAACTGTAATGTTCTAGATAATAATGGTATTAATATCTCATCTATGTTAATATCTGTTTTTTCATTAATTTTCCTAAATAAATTGGATGACGATGAGGATAAACTAACTAATCCCCAAGTGACAAGAACTATGAATGCCGCACTAATAAATTCATTTAAGAAACTTCCATGGATATACGGATAGTACGAAATAGCAAAATAAAAACCTAACAATGTAAAAAACCATTCCATAGGTTTTTGAAATGCAAGGAATATATTAGACAAAGCATTAATCTTCGTCTTTCTTACAATTCTCATGACGATTCTAAAAACATACTTCGTGAATAATTTCCTGAATAAAATAAATAACAGGAAGATACCTATAGCTATTCCTAATTCCATTAAATGACTATATGATATAAAGTGCTCCCAAGTCATATATGTTTATTACCTCCTAGGATTAATAGCAATATCATAACATATACCCCCGGATTCCGTCATAAGGAAAATAACCTATAGGATCTTCTTAGAAATTATTCTCACTTCTTCTATGATCGGCTTATCTTTGCTTCCCTTTTTGTAAAATCAACGTCTTTATAGTAGGCATTTTTAACTAAAATGTTAGGGCCCAAACATTTTACTGCGGGACAATGGCAATTTAAACTTTTTGCCGTTTTTGTTCCCATCCATCTTTTATAAGCTTCTGGTAAGGTTGTATTTTGTATATTACCTAAGGATGGTTCATCATCTCCAAAATCCGTAACAATGATCTCACCCGTAAAAATATTTACGTTCAACCTTGACCTTCCATCCGGATCATTGCGTAAAGAAACATTTTCTTCTTTATACAATCTTTCAAGTAGTGCTAAATCTTCTTGATTTGAACTACAAGCATAGAATGGTAATGTTCCAAACAACATCCACATATCTTTATTCCGATGATCTAATAAACGTTTAATCCCTGTTCGAATTTCATCTAAACTTAAGATTTCTAGATTACTAGCAAAATCAACTGGATACATCGGATGAATTTCATGACGACCACACCCCATCTCATTTACATGATCATGGATTTGTTCTAAGTAAGGAAAGGTTCGTTTATTTAGCATAGTTTCCGCTGCAACCAGAACCCCTTCATTAGCCAAACGTTTAGAGTTTTCCACCATTCGTTCGAAGTATTTTTTCCGATTATCCAATGAAGGCTTCCGTTCCATTAATGCAAATCCTGTTTCCGCAAATTCATCTTCCGTGCCCCAATTATGGGATATATGTAAAACATCTAAATACGGAATAATCTCTTCATAGCGATTGTATGGCAATGTTAAGTTAGAATTTATTTGTGTTTTCACACCTCTACTAGAAGCATAAGACAATAACGGCACCACATAGTTTCTAACCGATTTCTTATTCATCATCGGTTCCCCGCCCGTAATACTTAACGTACGAAGATGCGGTATTTCATCAAGTCTTTTTATTAGTAAATCAATTGGTAGTGCATCAGGATCACTTGGTCGTAGTGTATATCCTACTGCACAGTGTGCACAGCGCATATTACACATAACTGTTGTAGTGAATTCAATATTAGATAAAGTCATTTCACCAAATTCTTCTACATCCATATATGCTTCCCACGGATCATTAGCAGGTGATATATGCTGTTTCTTCTTCGTTGTTTCCATTTTATCTTCCCCTTTTCGTTAACTATTCCTCTATTGTAACACCATATGAATAACCTTCGAAAAATATAGGTTAATTTAGTGTTTTTAGGAAAATATAAAAACGTCAAATTCAATATTTACAGAAAAGAGGAATTAACTTGGAAAACGGACATTCATCTAATAACAAAACGAATATAGAGAATGATGACACGCTTACAACAAGACAAGGCCATCCTGTCACCAATAACCAAAACATTAGAACAGTAGGAAATAGAGGGCCTGCTACTTTAGAAAACTACGATTTTATAGAAAAAATCAGTCATTTCGATCGTGAAAAGGTTCCAGAACGAATTGTACACGCACGTGGTGCTGGTGCATATGGTTATTTTGAAACATATGGAACAGTCGGTGATGAACCCGTATCGAAATATACAAGAGCAAAGGTTTTCCAAGAAAAAGGAAAACAGACCCCCGTTTTCGTAAGATTTTCAACGGTAGTAAATGGTAAGGATTCTCCTGAAACCGTCCGCGACCCACGTGGCTTTGCAATTAAATTTTACACGGAAGATGGTAACTGGGATTTAGTAGGAAATAATTTAAAAATCTTCTTTATCCGTGATGCCATGAAATTCCCGGATATGATCCATGCTTTTCGACCAGATCCAGTAACGAACCTTCAAGATCCAGAACGCTTTTTTGACTTTTGTGCAAACTCACCGGAAAGCTTCCATATGGTTACGTTTGTATATTCTCCATGGGGAATTCCAGCAAACTATCGCATGATGCAAGGCTCCGGTGTTAATACGTATAAATGGGTTAATAAAGAAGGAAAAGCTGTATTAGTTAAATACCATTGGGAACCAAAACAGGGGATTAAAAACTTAACTGTAAAAGAGGCTGAAAAGATTCAAGGGAAAAATTTCAGTCACGCAACACAAGATTTATATGAAGCAATTGAACGAGGAGAGTATCCAGAATGGGAGCTTTTTGTTCAAATTATGGAGGACGGCCCACATCCTGAATTAGATTTCGATCCACTAGATGATACGAAACTTTGGCCAGAAGACCAATTCCCTTGGTTACCAGTTGGAAAAATGGTATTAAACAAAAACCCAGAAAACTTTCACACTGAGGTGGAACAAGCAGCTTTTGGTACCGGCGTCCTTGTTGATGGACTTGACTTTTCTGATGATAAGATGTTACAAGGAAGAACGTTCTCTTATTCCGATACACAGCGTTATCGAATAGGTGCAAACTACCTTCAATTACCAATAAATGCTGCGAAAAAGCGCGTCGCAACAAACCAGGAAGGTGGTCAACTAAGATATGAAGATGACAAGGCTCCTGGTCAAAACCCACATGTTAATTATGAACCGTCCATTTTAGGAGGTTTACAAGAGGCGAAACAATTAGGGAAAGAACATACACCGAAAGTAGAAGGAAATCTAGTCCGCGAATCGATTGACCGGAACGATAATACAAAACAAGCAGGTGAAACCTATCGCCGCTTCGAGCAATGGGAGAAAGATGAATTAATTAACAACCTTGTTAATGACCTATCTATCTGTGACAAACGTATTCAAGATAAAATGATCGCATTAGCGGAAGATGCCGATGAAGAATATGGACGTCGTTTAAGAGAAGGTATAGCTGAAAAGACAAAAGAAATGGCTAACCATACAATGGAAATAGGAGAAGAATTACGGCCACTTGGGGCAGAAGACGCTCATCAGGCAGTGAAGGATGCCGTTGAAAAGGGACGTGACGCGGAACCTTATTGATTTTTTTACAGCCGGTATTCGAGATTAAAAACGAATACCGGCTTGTCTATTTATACCTCCTGTAATGCTTGAAGGACATCTTTTTTCAAGTCTTCAATATGTTCCAAACCAACAGAGAATCGAACAAAATTGGCAGGGATACCTGCTGTTTTCATTTGCTCCTCATTTAATGCCCCTTCCCACATGGCAGCAGTATGCACAACTAATGATTCCACTCCACCTAAACTTACTGCATGTTGTGTAAGATTTAACGAAGAAACAAATTTTTGCGTTTCTTTATAGCCACCTTTAACGGAAAAGGCAATCACTGCTCCATAGCCATTCATTTGCGACTTAGCTAGTTCATGTTGTGGGTGACTTTCCAATCCAGGATAAAATACTTCCTCTACCATTTCCTGTCCCTCTAAAAACATAGCTAGCGCAAGCGCATTCTCATTAATACGCTCCATTCTTATCGGGAATGTACGTAAGCCTCTCAAAAGCAGCCAAGCATCCATCGGGGATAATACAGATCCAATTGCTGTATGGACATTCCAAATTTTCTCTGCAAGCTCATTACTTGTACAAACGACACCTGCGACAATATCATGATGCCCACCTAAATACTTTGTTGCACTATGTACAATGATATCCACACCATAATCATGAGGTCGTTGATTTAATGGAGAAGCAAATGTATTATCCGCCATCACTAAAATATCATGTTGCTTAGCCAGACTAGCTACCGCCTCTAAATCTGTCACAATTAGCGTTGGATTAGCCGGTGTTTCAATTATAATTAATTTTGTATTAGGGCGAATCGCCTTCTCAAATTCCTGAACATCGGTTTGTTCTACAACGGTAACCTCTATCCCGAATTTCGTTAGCATCTCATCCAATATTTTAGCTGTACCCATATAATGTCGCGTTTGAGCAACAACATGGTCACCCGCTTGAAGTAATGCTAAGAGTGTAGTTGAAATAGCTCCCATACCTGACCCTGTAACAAGCGCCGTTTCCGTTCCTTCTAAATCCGCCATAATTTCAATCACACGGTCATGAACTGGGTTACCATAACGCGTATAATACTTAGAATGTCTAGGAGTATTCGCCATTTCCGCAAACTCCGCTGCATCTTTTGCCATAAACGTTGCAGAATAATAAATGGCCGGTGAAGCCGTCCCTTCCTTTTCACTCCATTCTTTATCAGCATGTAACACTAATGTTTCATTTTTATCATATGTATTCATGTTAATCCCCTTTTCCGCTCACCTTTTCACAAATAATTGTTATAGGTTTAAAGATTCTGTTAATTGATTATACCATTTTCAACATATAAAGAACACTAGATACTTTCAATTAATTAAAGTTTTTCAGTATGGTTACTTGAATTACTATGAAATAAAAAAACAAAATATTGAAGGGAATTCCCTCCAATATTTACATAGATAGTACTTTTTTTATTTTATCTAATGCGAAGTCAAGCTCTTCCTTTTTTATAATAAGAGGTGGAGCTAAGCGGATAACAAATTCATGTGTTTCCTTACATAGCAATCCTTCTTCCTTTAAAGCTTCACAATATTTTCTTGCTGATTCTGTTAATTCAATACCAATAAAAAGTCCTTTTCCCCGAACTTCTCTGATAATAGGACTTTTTATTTGTTTCAATTTATCTTTAAAATAATCGCCTAGTTTTAAAGATTGATCTACCAAGTTTTCTTCTCTAATTACTTCAAGAGCGGCTATTGACACGGCGCAAGCTAAAGGATTTCCCCCAAATGTCGAACCATGTGAACCTGGGTTAAATACTCCCAAAATATCTTTATTTGCTGCGACACAAGAAATCGGAAAAACACCACCACCTAATGCCTTGCCTAATATATACATATCAGGTTGGACATTTTCCCAATCACAAGCAAACCATTTACCAGTTCTTCCAAGTCCAGCCTGGATTTCATCTGCAATAAATAGTACATTTCTTTCCTTGCAAATCTCATAAGCTTCTCTCAAGAAACCATCTGGTGGAATTCTAATACCTGCTTCCCCTTGAATGGGTTCTAAGAGAAAAGCTGCCGTATTCTCCGTGATTGATTCCTTTAACGATTCAGAATCTCCATATGGGGTTAATTTAATTCCAGGCAGCATGGGGCCAAAGCCACGTTTATATTCATCTTCAGAGGATAAAGATACTGCCGTCATCGTACGGCCATGAAAATTACCTTCACAAACAATAATTTCCGCTTTACCATCTGTAACACCCTTCACCTCATATGCCCATCGCCTTGCCGCTTTAATTGCCGTTTCTACCGCTTCTACACCTGTATTCATTGGCAGTACTAGATCTTTTTTTGTTAACCGAGAAACGACCTCATACCAAGGACCAAGTTGATCATTATGGAACGCTCTTGAGGTTAATGTGACTTTATCCACCTGTCTCTTTAAAGCCTCCACTATTTTAGGATGCCTATGCCCCTGGTTCACTGCTGAATATGCACTTAACATATCCAAATATTTTTTTCCTTCTGGGTCCTTTACCCAAACACCTTCCGCTTCGGAAACTACAATAGGAAGTGGGTGATAGTTATTCGCACCATATTTTTCAGTTTGTTGAATAATTTCGATTGATTTTTGGCTCATCAAAAATCAATCCCCCTTTCCTTGAAAACTTGGCATTCAAGATATCAGTGGTCATGACCGGAATATCGGCAATCAGGACTGGGATATCAGCAATTACCCTCTACAACAGGTCGGTGAATGCCCAAGTTCACTTATGCAGGATAAGAAGTTTACTCTTATCCGTCAAAAATAAATCGCTTCATTATTCATTCATATTTCTTAATCAACACATTCATTCTTCCTTTTTATAAGAAAATAAAATTGATGAACCTCTCCTTTTTAACTATACTAAGTAAAAGGAGTTACGAAAAGGAGTGGAAACCATGGGAAATATCAAATTAAAATCTGAAGTATTTTCGATTTTAAAAGATAAAATTAAACTAATCCAAACGGAAGAAGATCGTGCCATTTACTTAGTAGGGCCAATTCGCCTTCCGGTTAACTTATATAATGAAACAGTCGAATTTCAATGGTATTGTTGGTTAAATTATGATGAGGTAACGGAGGATTATGAACGTATCATTGAAAATCTTTCGTCATCCAATCTTGCAGAATATCAACAATCAAGTGTACTTGTCTATGGAGACTTCAAAAATGCAGATGATGCGTTAATCCGTATGCATTCCATTTGTCATACTGGTGATATTTTTGGAAGTAAACGTTGTGATTGTGGATTTCAGTTAAAACAATCAATGAAAAAAATAAAAGAACACGGAGTCGGTGCTATATTCTACTTAGCTAATCATGAAGGTAGAGGCATTGGTTTATTTTCCAAGGCTATGGCCTATTTATTACAAGAGAACGGCTATGATACGGTAGAAGCTAATGAAAGCCTTGGCTTTGTGAATGACTCTAGAAACTATAATGATGCTATTCAAGTTCTAAAGGCGTTACGTGATAAGCCAGTAACATTAATTACCAACAATCCTAAAAAACTTGAAGCATTAAAGGATGCAGGGCTTCTACTTTCAGGTAGAGTTCCATTATGGGGAGATGTATCAGAGTTTAACAAAAAATATTTAAAAACGAAGATTGAGAAATCCGGTCACTTGCGAGATGAGGAAGGGACTTGTAGTAATGATTAATGATGAATTCTATATGGATTTAGCTTTAAACAATGCAAAAGCAATGAAAGGACAAACCGACCCTAATCCATTAGTAGGTTCGGTTATTGTCAATGATAACCGTATAGTTGGAGTTGGGACTCATCTAAAAGCTGGAGAGCCACATGCCGAGATTCATGCACTACGAATGGCTGGGGAAAAGGCAAAAAGGGCAACGATTTATGTCACGTTGGAGCCTTGTTCCCATCATGGAAGAACTGGCCCATGTGCAGAGGCTATTGTAAAGGCAGGAATTAAGAAAGCTGTGATTGCGACGTTAGACCCCAATCCAATCGTCGCTGGTAATGGTGTGAAAATACTAAAGGATGCGGGAATCGAGGTTAAAGTCGGTGTTCGGGCAAAAGAATCGAATAAAATGAACGAAGTCTTTAATAAATATATTACCGAACAAAAGCCATTTATTACTTTAAAAGCAGGTATAACATTAGATGGTAAGGTAGCAACCCATACATTTAGCAGTAAATGGATAACCTCTAAAGAGTCTAGAGAAGATGTACATCAGTTGAGAAGCGAAAATATGGCAATATTAGTTGGCATCCATACAGCATTAAAAGACGACCCTGCCTTAACCTCAAGAATCCCAAACGGAAGGAATCCTTTACGAATCGTCATGGATTCCCGGTTAAGATTACCACTTAATTATCAATTAGTAACAGATAAACAAGCTCCAACATGGATTTTCACAAGTAAAAACTACGATAAAGAAAAGAAAAAGCAATTGGAAGAATTAGGTGTCAGGGTAATCGTAACAAAATCTGAAAACTCCGTTGATCCTATAGAAGTGGTGAACACCCTTGGAAAAAAGGGCATCTCCTCCCTAATAATCGAAGGCGGAGGGAATATCCACGCCTCTTTCTTAAAGAAGAAACTAGTTGATAAAGTAATTTTATATATTGCCCCTAAGCTAGTCGGCGGAAAAGATGCCCCAACATTTTTAGAGGGGAAAGGCATTGAACTTATGAAGGATGCCATAGAGCTTACGGACACCGGTATTACTACGATTGGTAACGACTTTAAATTCATAGGCTATCCATCATTTAAATAAGAAGAGGGATCCATATGCGATTTGGTTTTGATATTGATGACACATTAATCAACTTACGTGAACATGCATTTCATATTTACAATAAGAAATTAAATCAGAAATTAGATTCATCGGTATTTCAAAGTATTAAGCGAGTGGAAATTCATGAACCCTTTGGGCTAACAGACGAAGAGGGAACAAAAATGTGGAATGATACATTAGAAGAGATCTACTATACGGACTGCCCTTCTTTCCCCGGTGCCAAAGAAACCTTAAATCAATTACATCAAGATGGTCATTCCATCTTCTATATTACAGCAAGGCCTAAAGAACATGGAGAGCGAACAAAAGAATGGATGATAAATCAAGGATTTCCTATTATAGATGATCACTTTTTCCACGGAATGAAAGATGAAGATAAAATCCATACGATTAAAAAATTACATCTCGATTTTTACGTTGACGATAAACCGACTATACTACAAACACTTGCCAACGAAGAACCGAAACTATTACTTAAAGATCAACCATATAATCAACAAGAAAAACATTTTACAAGAATTGTAGATTGGGCTGATTTTTTTAAACTAATTAGTATTTATTCACGCTATACTAAATTTCTAGTATAGCTTTTCTTTTCCAAACAGAAATATATTGCATATTACATTCCGGAATAACTTGTAGTATAATAAATTTAATATAAATGTGTGTTCGAAAGGGAGAATAAAAAGGACCGAGTCGGCTAAAGTCACAACGTCCTATTGCAACACTGCCCCTACACAGGGGTGTGTCACTTTTACTGGGCCTTTTGAACAACTTCTATAAATATTCTGGGGGGGATATCGTTTTGCCAATACCAATAAATCATGAAAAGCCAGCAAGGAAATCTGCTAAGGAAAGCGCATTTAGCCAACTCCAACAATGGATTATCGATGGGACACTTCTCCCAGGGGAAAAAATAAATGATACCGAGCTTGCGCAAGCCTTGGGTGTTAGCAGAACTCCGGTACGGGAATCTTTACAGCTCCTTGAGGCACTGGGTTTTGTAGAAATGTTCCCGGGTAAAGCAACACAGGTTACGGAAGTAGATAGGAGTTCAATTAAAGATCTTCTACCACCATTAGCTGCATTACAAGCTTTATCTGCAGAATTGGCTATCCAAAACATGAGTAAAGAAATACTTACTTCACTTGTAAATACGAATAAACGTTTTGCGGAAGCGATTCATTCAAAAAATTACTATTCCGCTTTAAAAATTGATGAACAATTTCACGATATTATCGTGGATGCTGCTAATAATTCATACATTAAAAATATTATAGAATCTTTACAAGCACATGTTAGAAGACTCTTTTTTCATAATTCCATCATCTTAACGGAGCATTCTATCCAGGATCATGAAGCCATCATAAATTTAATAAAAAATGAAGATGTTGATCAACTAAATACCGTTATGAAGAATAATTGGCTCCGTACCATTGAACTATTTCCAGATATAAACTAATCGTACATGTTCAAAAAGGAGGGCAGGACTTTTTGAACAACCTCTATAAAATACAAAATCGCCCTAGCTTCTTTCTTAATAAAGCTAGGGCTAATCGTTTTTCTCTCCCCTACCCGCATGTTACACTCTTGATAAGAAATAGATATAGGAGGCCATGAGGATGGGGAAATTACAAGGAAAAACAGCTATTATTACAGGAGCTAGTAGTGGGATTGGTGCTGGTATTGCGAAGGAGTTAGCGAAAGAAGGAGCAAATGTTGTACTGGCTGCACGCCGCACAGAAGAGCTCGATGAACTACGAAATGCCATCAAGGAACACGGAAACGGTGAAGTGCTTACTGTTCAAACAGACGTAACGAATAGACAGGATATTGAAAGACTAGTAAAACAAGCACAAGAAGTATTTAACCATGTCGATATTTACGTGAATAACGCTGCCCAAATGTTAACAGCGCCCGTTCGTTCAGGAAAGGTAGAAGAATGGGAGCAAATGATTGATACAAACATTAAAGGCGTGCTTTATGGCATTCATTCCGTTTTACCGTCAATGCTTGAGCGCTCCAGTGGACATATTATTAACATCGCCTCTGTTTCTGCATTTGAAGTAACAAAGGGAAGTACTGTTTACAGCGCAACGAAAGCAGCTGTTCAGACCATTTCCAAAGGATTAGAAAAGGAACTTGCGAAAACTGGTGTCCGTGTAACAAATATTTCACCTGGCATGGTCGATACCCCTTCAAGCAAAAATAATTCATGGAACACCGAACGCAAGAAATTGGAAACCAAAGATATCGCAAGAGCAGTTGTATATGCAGTAACACAACCTAATTATGTCAATGTAAATGAAATTACTGTCCGACCAGTTTAATCTCAAAACGCTCCGAGCAAAAAGACTCGAAGCGTTTTTCTATGTTCATTATATTTAGCTCTATTAATTTAATATTTTAAAGTAACCTATTCCTAAATTTAGTGAACTTCTTGAGTTTTAGACACTTTTTGAATACGTGCAATAATACCTGTAATCGCAATAACAATCAATGCTGGTATCAACCAACCAAGCCCGATTCCGTAAAGTGGCAATACTTGCTCATAGAATTTCAAGATTGGTACCATCCAACCAAAGTTATCCCAACCTAAGGAATCACATAGAGCTGTTAACCCATCAAAAATGCTAATCAAAAAGGTAACTATGGTTGTTGCTACATAAACCATACGTGCATGATTAAATAATGGTGACAAGAACGTTAATATCATCAATACAACTGCTAATGGATATAGGAACATCAATACTGGAACAGAAAATCCAATGATATTAGCTAAACCAAAGTTTGCTATTATAAAAGAGAAAGCAGTAAAGATAACTACAAACATTTTATAACTAATCTTTGGAAGTAATTTATGAAAATATTCAGCGTTTGCTATGATTAATCCAATTGCTGTAGTTAAACAAGCAAGAATAATAGCAACAGCTAACATAATAGATCCTAATGTTCCGAAGTAATATTCTGCTGATCCACTTAGAACAGGTCCACCTGTATCAAATAGTCCAAGTCTTCCAGTACTGATAGAACCAAGATAAGCAATACCAACATAAACTACTGCTAAAAGCATGATAGCAACTCCACCTGATTTTGCTGTAGCCGCTAGTACTTCTGATTTAGAAGTCACACCAAATGATTTAACCGTACTAATTACAATAATTCCGAATACTAAGGCTGCTAAGGCATCCATTGTATTATATCCTTCTAAGAACCCTGTCATAAATGCAGCATTTACATATGATCCTTCTGGTGCTTGTTGCGTTCCCATCGGATTAACAAGTGCTGTAATTAAAAGAATTGCTAATAATAACACAAGAGCTGGTGCTAATATTTTACCAACGTTATCGACAAGTTTCGCAGGATAAAGAGAAAATAACAGTACAACTACGAAAAAGATTAATGTAAAAATAAATAGTGCAATTTGTTGAGATCCTTCTGAAACAAAAGTACTAATCCCTACGTCGTAAGCTACTGTACCAGTACGAGGTATTGCGAAAAACGCTCCAATTGTTAAATACAATAAAGATGTAAAGAAAACACCGTATCCAGGACTAACCCTGCTAGCTAAATCCTGCAAATCACGGCTTCCCGAGAATCCCATAGCAAGGATTCCTAGAAGTGGTAATCCTACTCCTGTAATTAAGAATCCTATAATAGCTGGTGTTAAGCTTGTCCCGGAGTATTGACCAAGCTGTGCTGGGAAGATTAAGTTCCCTGCTCCGAAGAATAATGCAAATAGCATAAATCCTATCGCAATATAATTAGAAGTTGATAGCTTTTTCTTCATTAAAGGTTCCCCCTGAGTTGTTTTATTAATCCAAACTTTCATTAAGTATTTAAAATGCAATATATCGGATGAACCCTATCATACTATCATTTCTAGCAAAATGCAATATATCACAGAGAAAAAGTTAATATTTTTTGTCTAGAGTGATTAATTTGATAATTTAGGTTGAATAAGACTTTAAATACTATAGACATTTGTAAAAAAAAGTTATACCATTTTAGTTAATTCACAATAAACAAGAGGTATTAGAATGGAAATATCAAACAAACTTAAACAATTACCAACACAATTTTTTGCTACTCTAGTTACAAAGGTAAATACAGCTATAGAAGAAGGCCGTGATGTCATTAATCTTGGGCAAGGAAATCCAGATCAACCAACACCTTCGCATATAGTAGAGGCTTTACAACATGCAGCTGCCGACCCAAAGTCTCATAAATACTCTCCCTTTAGTGGTACGTATGAATTTAAAAAAGCTGCAGCTGACTTTTATAAACGGGAATATAACATTGAAATAGATCCCAATACAGAAGTAGCTGTTCTTTTTGGGACTAAAATTGGATTAGTTGAACTACCACTTGCTGTAATGAATGAAGGAGAATTAATGCTTTTACCTGACCCAGGTTATCCTGACTACTTATCTGGGGTTTCATTAGCGAATGTTAAATATGAAACGATGCCATTGCTAGAAAAAAACAATTTTTTACCTGATTATGATGTATTAACGGAAGAACAAAAGAAAAATGCTAAACTTCTTTACTTAAATTATCCGAATAATCCCACAGGCGCTACTGCAGACATTCCTTTTTTCCAGGATACGGTTGAACTGGCCAAACAATATAATATCGGAATTGTTCATGATTTTGCATATGGAGCAATTGGCTTTGACGGAGAAAGGCCTGTTAGCTTCCTGCAGGCAGATGGTGCAAAAGAAGTTGGTATAGAATTATATACTCTATCAAAAACATATAATATGGCTGGTTGGAGAGTTGGCTTTGCTGTAGGAAATAAAAAAATGATTGAAGCCATTAACTTACTCCAGGACCATTTATTTGTAAGCTTATTCCCAGCAGTGCAATACGCCGGTGCTAAAGCCTTAACAAGCGAGCAAGACTGTGTAGATGAATTAATGAAGCTTTACGAAGGCAGACGGAATGCTTTTATACAAGAATGTAAACGGATTGGTTGGAATGTGAAGGCACCTAAAGGTTCTTTTTTTGCCTGGCTACCTGTCCCGGAAAAGTATAGTAGCGAAGAGTTTGCTGACCTTCTATTAGACAAAGCAGATGTAGCGGTTGCTGCTGGTAAAGGTTTTGGAGAATATGGAGAGGGATATATTCGAGTTGGCTTACTAGTAGATGAAGACCGCTTAGTAGAAGCAGTTCAGAGAATAGAAAAACTAGAAATATTTTAGTATTTTTTATCGGCTAAAAAACGGGCGGAACCTATTATTAGATTCCGTCCGTTTTCTTTAATCCATTTGTTTAATTTTCCAAATATCTGTTGCGTACTCACGAATGGTCTGGTCGCTCGAAAACTTACCGGAGTAAGCAATATTCGTAACACTCATATTCATCCATGTTGTTCTATTTCGATAAGCCCGCTCCGCAAGTTCATGCGCTTCAAGATAAGGCTCAAAATCTTTCAATACAAAATACGGATCATTATGGTAGAGAATATTGTAGAAAATATCTTTAAATTCAATATTATGGATTCCAAACTCACCTTGATTCAATTGGTCTAGAATTAGTCTAACACGGTCATCTGTATTATAAATATCGCGGGCATTATAGCCACCATTTTGATAATAATCTAATACTTCGTCCGCATTTAGTCCAAATATAAAAATATTATTTTCCCCTACTAAATCGTATATCTCTATATTAGCACCATCCATTGTACCTAAAGTAACGGCCCCATTCATCATCATTTTCATATTTCCAGTCCCGGAAGCTTCTTTACTTGCAGTAGATATTTGTTCACTAATATCTGCCGCCGGAATTATTTTCTCTGCAAGACTGACATTGTAATTCTCAAGGAAAATTACTTTCAACTTTCCATTAATATCCTTATCATAATTAACGATAGAGGCTACCGTATTGATTAACTTAATGATTTCCTTTGCCAAATGATAACTCGGAGCCGCCTTAGCCCCGAAAATAAAGGTACGCGGTGTCACATCCTGATTAGGATTAGCCTTTAATTCATTATACAAATAAATAACATGGAAAATATTAAGTAATTGGCGTTTATATTCATGCAATCGTTTAATTTGTACATCAAAAATAGATTGATCATCCACAAGAATGCCCGTTTGTTGATGTATATAATTAGCTAGTATTTTTTTATTCTCATGTTTTACTTGGTCAAACTTCTCTAATAAAGCTTTGTCATTGGAATACTTTAATAAACTAATCAGTTGCTTAGGTCGTTTAATCCATTGCGTTCCGATAGCTTCAGAAATAACATTAGAAAGCTTTGGATTTACTTGTAATAACCAACGCCTGTGTGTTATCCCATTTGTTTTATTATTAAATTTATTAGGAAATAAAGTATAGAAATCTTTCATTTCCTGCTTCTTTAAAATTTCGGTATGGATCCTTGCAACTCCATTCACACTAAAGCTTCCAACAATAGCAAGCCTAGCCATATGAACCCTACCATATGCAATAACAGCAAGGTCAGGAATTTTATCCCGCAATTCCTTATGATCAAACCATATCGATTTACAGAAGCGCTCATTTATTTCATCAATAATCATATAAATCCTTGGTAATAAGTTTTGAATCATTTCTTCTGGCCAGGTTTCTAATGCTTCACTTAAAGTCGTATGATTGGTATAAGCTAGAACATGAGTGGTAATTTCCCATGCAGTATCCCAATCCAATCTTTCCTCATCCATCAAAATCCGCATTAACTCTGGAACCGCAAGACTGGGATGTGTATCATTGATTTGAATGACCACCTTTTCAGGTAGTCTACTGATGGGAAGTCGATAATTTTTCTTAAAGCTTCTAATAATATTTTGAATACTTGAAGAAACAAGGAAATATTGTTGCTTTAATCTCAATTCTTTTCCTTCATAATTGGAGTCATCTGGATAAAGAAAACCTGAGATTTGTTCTATGGAATGTTGATGATCCAAATCATGGTAAAATTCACTATTTTCTTCTTGCTCAGATTCCTGATAAGCTACTGGTTCCGCGCTCCAAAGTCTTAACGTGTTTACAACCTCATTTTGATATCCTAAAACCGGTATGTCATATGGTACAGCGAGTACTTTATCAGTATTCTCATATTTAAATTCTAAGGAACCGTCATTTCGTTTGAACATATGTACCTTACCATGAAATTGAATAACAAATGCCTCTTCTTCCTTCCTCGTCTCCCAGGGATATGGATCTTTTAGCCAATAATCTGGTAGCTCTACTTGATTACCATGAATAATTCTTTGTTCGAATAATCCATAGCGGTAACGAATACCGAACCCATGCCCAGGATAATACAAGGAGGCTAATGAGTCTAAAAAACAAGCGGCGAGTCTCCCAAGTCCTCCATTACCAAGTCCAGCATCCCTTTCTTCTGCAAACACAAGTTCAGAACTAAAACCTAGATCTTCAAGTGCTTCTTTCGCAATATTCAACAATCCACTGTTAAGAAGATTACTTTCCAATAATCTTCCAATTAAAAATTCCATTGATAAATAATACACTTGCTTCAAATTTTTATCTTGATATCTTTTAATTGTTTCATACCATTTTGGCATAATTTCGTCATTCACGATAGATGCAAGCGCATAATAAATATCCTTATTAGAAGCAGTACTTACTTCCACTCCTTTTTCGGTGATTAATTTCTTTTTAAGCTTTTCCTTTAAATCATTTGCTGTCAATTGTGACAAGAAGCCATCTCTCCCTAACCGTATATTGGGGTTGGTACTAGTTTTTCATATAGTTCCACATATTTCTCTGCGGAATTTTTCCATGTAAATTGACTCCTATTTACATTTCGAATCAACTGTTGGTATTGCTCATGATCATGATAAATTTCTAACGAATATTTAAGAACATGGAGTAAGTCATGTGCATTATAATTCGTAAAACTAAAACCGTTACCTTCTCCCGTTATTTCATTATAAGAGGTAACTGTATCTTTAAGTCCTCCGGTTTCACGTACAATTGGTACTGTTTTATACTGTAAAGCAATTAGCTGAGCTAAGCCACATGGTTCAAATTGGGAGGGCATTAAGAAGAAATCAGCACTTGCATATAACCGTCTAGCTAATCCTTCATCAAAAGTAATTAAACTTTTGAACTTTTCAGGATAACGATTAGCAACCTCCGAAAAGTAATGTTCAAATTCATGATCTCCTGTCCCCAAAACAATGAACTGTACATCTTCTTGTAAAAACTCATCTAAAATATGCTGAACGAGATGGAACCCCTTTTGTTCCACTAATCTAGAAATAATAACATATAAAGGCATACCTAAATCCATTTCCATATTAAGTTCTTCACCAAGTGCTAATCGATTCTCTACTTTTTTCGAACGAGCCGAACGATAATTAAATGAAACATGAGGGTCTGTCATTGGATTATAATCTTTAGGGTCTATACCATTTAAGATTCCAGCTAAATCTCGTTCTCGATCTAATAGAACTTGGTGTAACCCTTCACTATAAAATGGATATTTAATCTCCTCCGCATAGGTTGGGCTTACTGTTGTAATTTTATCGGCATGGAACAGGGCGCCTTTGAGGCAATTTAACATCCCGTTCCATTCCAACCCACCAATATGCTCCCGATCCAAATTAAAGAAATCCTCAAAAATATCGACTGGCATCATGCCTTGATACTTAATATTATGAATGGTAAATACTGTTTTCATATCATTAATTGGTTTTAAAATATTTGCCAATACGACTGCAATAGCTGCCTGCCAATCATGTGCATGAAGAATATCCGGTTTAAATAATCCTTGATTTAAAAACTCCATAACGGCATGACTAAAATAAACAAACCGCTCCCCATCATCGTAATATCCATAGATCCCTTTTCTGGTGAAATAATAATCATTTGCTACAAAGTAATAGATTACTTGATTATGTTTTAATGTGTATACTTCTGCATCCTGATTTCTCCAGCCAAAAGGGACATCAAAGGATGTTACATATTCCATTTTTTCTTTCCATTCAGCCGAAATTTCATCATACATTGGTAAGATAACTCGGACTTCCATTTGTTCTTGTTTCAAAGCTTGTGGGAGCGAACCTATTACATCACCCAGCCCTCCTGTTTTTATGAAAGGTGTCGATTCTGAGGCAACAAATAATATATTCTCCATTCCATATCTTCCCTTTCCAATTATTATTCAAAAATCCTTATATATCACTCCGTTTTGCCACAACATATGGTTTATCCTTAGACCCGATAATTCGTTGCCCTTTCTTTACATGAACATCCTTATCCAAGATTACATTTTCTAAATATACGTCTTCTTCAATCGTACAACGCTGCATAATAATAGAGTTTTTAATCTGTGCCCCTTCATTCACGATGACCCCACGGAAAAGAATGCTTTTGTCCACTTCCCCCTCGACCTCACAACCATTAGCTAGAATGGATTGTTTGACACTCGAAGGATTATAGTATTTCGCTGGTGGATTACTCGATACTTTTGTTTTCACAAATGGAGGGTTGAAGAATAACTCTAAATAATTATCCTCAATTAATAGGTTCATATTATGTCGGTAATAACTTTCGATGGAATTAATAAATGCTCCGTAACCCTTGTATCGATACATAACAACTCTAAGATCCGCTAACTTCTCCTTTATTCCATGAACAAAAAAGTGATCCCGATTATACGCAATACAATCATCCACTAATTCCATTAATAAAGATCTATTAATAATGTAGGCACCTGTAAATAACAATGGATTTGTCTGCTCATTCGTTATATCTTCCACCCAACCTAAATCATCCGCACAAATACGAAAATATGGGATATGCTCTTCTCTTAATTCCTCAGCCACCGTTGTAACTAGTGTCACATCAGCGCCGCGATCAATATGGTATTTAAAGGCCTCATCATAATCTATATTTGCTGTAAATTGGCTTCCACTGATTAATACGTAATCAGATTTCCCACGATTAAAATAGTCCCTATTATTATGGAAAAATTGTAAATCTCCTTTTGAAACATCACTCGGATCATTCCAATCCGGTGGTAAAATATATAATCCACCATTTCTGCGATCCAAATTCCAATTTTCCCCTGTACCCAAATGATCTGATAAAGAGCGGTATTTCGATCTAGCAAAAATAGCTACTTCGTTAATACCGGAATTAACCATATTGGATAAAGCAAAGTCAATCATTCTATATCTACCGGCAAAAGGAATAGAAGCATGGGTTCTGAAATAAGTTAATTCATTAAAGACGTGATGTTCATGCTCCAAATTTATTAAACCCATCATCGTTTTCATTGTTTTCCTCCTCCCGTCATTGCCAACATACCATTTAATATTTCCTGATTAATCACCATAGGTTCATCATTATCACCGACATGAATATTAGTCCCTTCAGGAATCACTGTATTTTCCATCACAATGACCCGATGAAGGTTTGAGTTTCTCCCTACTTTTACCCCCGAATGTAAAATAGACTGTGAAACGGTACTACTCTTTTCTACTTTGGCATTACTAAATAAAACAGATTTTTCAACCTTCCCGTAAACAAAGCAACCAGAATTAATCAATGAATGCCTCACCGTCGCATCTTTACCGATAAATTGTGGAGGATAATTCGAATCTTGCGTATGAATACGCCAGCTATTATTATCAAGAGAAAGTCCACTCTGCTCATTATTCAGTAAATCCATATTCGCTTCCCAATAACTTTGAATCGTACCGACATCTTTCCAGTATCCATCAAACTCGTATGCATATAGGCGTTTTTCATCACCTAACATTGCAGGGATAATATCTTTTCCAAAGTCGTGACTAGATGTCTTCCTCATTGCGTCTTGAATTAAATATGCTTTTAATGTTTCCCAAGTAAATATATAGATTCCCATAGAAGCTAAATTACTTTGTGGATGCTCTGGTTTCTCCTCAAATTCATAAATTCTTAAGCTATCTGTTGTATTTAAAATACCGAAACGGGATGCCTCTTCCCAAGGCACCTTGATTACGGAGATAGTTGCATCTGCTTTCGTCCGTATATGTTGATTGAGCAGCTTTTGATAATTCATTTGATAGATATGGTCACCTGAAATAACAAGAACATATTTAGGATTATATTGATTGATAAAATGAATATTTTGATAGATAGCATCAGCAGTTCCGGAATACCAATCTCCACCTGTTTTAGCTGTATACGGCGATAATACACTAACACCACCATACCTACGATCCATATCCCAAGGCTTCCCATTTCCAATATGTCTGTTAAGTTCCAATGGTGAATATTGTGTCAGTACTCCCAAAGTTTGGATATTTGAATTGGAGCAATTACTTAAAGTGAAATCTATAATTCTATATTTTCCTCCGAAAGGTACTGCTGGTTTTGCTATTTGATTGGTTAATGCTCCCAATCGTTTTCCTTCTCCCCCTGCTAAAAGCATACCTACGCATTCTCTCAAAAAACATCGCTCCTTTTTGAACACTCCGTTTAGTTGTTTACTTTTTTAAATATCGTGACTGCTAGTGGCGGTATCTTTATCTTTATATGTTGGGCTAGCCCATGCCACTTTTCAGGAAAACTAAAATGTTTATTCTCGTTCAGTTGTCCTGACCCCCCATATTTTTTCTGGTCAGAATTAAAGATTTCCTCGTAGATTCCTGAAGTTGGAACCCCAACTTTGTAGTCGTAATATACATTTGGGGTGAAATTACAAACAATAATAATTTCTTTATCTTTACTCTTTCTTCTAAAAGCTATAATACTTTGATCTATATTGTGTGGATCAATCCACTCAAAACCATCTGGGTCGTGATCAAGTTCAAAAAGTTCTGGATTCTTTAGGTAAAAGCGATTTAGTTCTTTAACATATTGGAAGATTCCATGATGTAATGGATAATCTAAAAGATGCCAATCTAACTGTTCCTTATCCTTCCATTCAGCATATTGAGCTAACTCAGCCCCCATAAATATTAGTTTTTTCCCCGGATGACAGGTCATATATCCATATAGCAATCTTAGGTTTGCAAACTGTTGCCATTGGTCTCCAGGCATTTTATCTAGTAAAGACTTTTTCCCATGTACAACTTCATCATGGGAAAGTGGCAATAGAAAGTTTTCTGAATGTGTATACATGAAAGAAAAGGTTAATAAATTATGATGCCATTTTCTGTGGACAGGGTCCTTTTTCATGTACGATAACATGTCATTCATCCAACCCATGTTCCATTTAAAATTAAAGCCAATTCCACCAGAGTAAGTAGGTGCCGTTATGAGTGGTACATCGGAACTATCCTCTGCCATCATTAACGCACTAGGTTCATAGGAAAAAATTACTTCGTTCAGTTTACGTAAAAAGGCATATGCTTCTAAATTTTCTTCGCCCCCATACGTGTTATAGATCTTTTCTTCCCAATCTTGTCGGTCGAAATTTAAATACAACATACTTGCTACAGCATCTACGCGAATTCCGTCCAAATGATATTCTTCCAGCCAATATAATGCATTTGAGATTAGAAAACTTTGTACTTCTGGACGACCAAAGTCAAATGTAAGTGTCCCCCAAGTTGATTTCTCTGCCTTTTTCGGATCGGCGTACTCATAAAGCGGCTTTCCATCAAATCTCCTTAGGGCAAAATCATCCTTACAAAAATGCCCAGGAACCCAGTCCATAATCACTCCTAATTCGTTTGCATGGCAATGATCTACGAAGTACTTAAAATCATCAGGACTTCCATACCTCGCCGTAACAGAAAAATAGCCAGTAATTTGATATCCCCAAGATAAATCAAATGGGTGTTCAGCCAAGGGTAATAATTCGATATGTGTATACCCAAGAGATTTAACATAGGGAATTAACTTCTTTGCTAACTCTCTATATGTATAAAATTCTCCTGATTCCTTCTTTTTCCATGAACCTAAGTGAACTTCATAGATAGAAATTGGGGAAGTGTGAGGATTATAAACTTCCTTCTTTTTACTCCAATGATCATCCTGCCAATTATATGTGGAGGGACTTAATGTTAGGGAGGCCGTACCCGGTCTAAGCTCTGACTTCCTAGCATATGGATCTGCCTTCATTCTTACCTCACCTGAAGGAGAGATAATTCGATATTTATATGCTTGGTTTTCTTTAACGTCTGTAAAAAAGCCAACCCAAAGCCCTTCATGATTTAACCTCTCTAAAAAATGAGATTCACCATTCCAGTCGTTAAAATCTCCGACAACAGATATCTCTTTTGCATTTGGAGCCCATACTACAAAGCGAAACCCTTGCTTGCCACCCCATTCCATAAAATGACAACCTAAAAAATGTTGACTGCGATAATTTGTTCCCTGATGAAATAAATAGATATCTTGTTCGGTTATATGGTAATTCATTGAGTGCATATCCTCCTAGTTTAAATAAGCAAAGATCTTGATTAGCGACAAAAATATAATCGATCCTTCAAATACACGGTTAATTATAAGATGAATAACCATTCACTTCAATCAGTTTTCAGAAGATTCGTTCGACAATTAATGACCCCGAAAACTGCAATGCATCACGTTTTGTCGAATGACGTTAATTATCTGTAAACTTTGTTTAAACGGGATATTAAATGGTTATAATTTTCCTAATAGTTTATATTTCCATTTTATTCACTATTACATATACTAAAGAAGTGTATAGTTTATTAAAGGAGTTGCTTTCTTTGGAAAACAAGGTTGCGTGGATAGACGATATTCATGAAATAACTGTAATAGGCGACATGGAGAGTTTATTTGTAAATGGGCAATCCCCATTCATTTACATTGAAAACAAACAGAGTTATATCCAGACCAAAGCCGAAAAGATAAACCATTCGAAAGCTAGAATTCGTTATCATGAGGAACTACCAATCGGGGAGAATTTATTCCTATTATGGAATGAAATAAAAATTCCTATCTATCCTGGAGCCATTGTACGAACGAAGTGGTTTGACGAAAACTATTCCAACTTGGATGTAGAGCTTGGAGCTATTTGCCAACCAGCTTCAACAACCTTTTCTATATGGGCCCCTACCGCAACCATGGTAAAAGTGGAATTAGATGGGGATAAAAAGTTTCCTTTAAAAAGACAAAACAGAGGGGTGTGGACCTTAACATTAGATGGAGACTGGCATGGTTGTTCTTATATGTATGAAGTAACATTGAATGGAAAATCTACTTTAGTCAATGATCCTTATGCGAAAGCGATGCTCCCAAACAGTGAAAAAGGAATCATCGTTGACTTCACTAGAACAAAATCATTAAAAGATAGTACAGTTTCCAGACCAACATTAAAGAGTTTACAGGATGCCATCATTTATGAATTACATGTAAGGGACGCAACCATTCATGAAAATAGCGGCGTAAGAAATAAAGGCAAGTTTGTAGGGCTAACAGAGAAAAACACTACCAATTCCAATCGTTACTCAACAGCTCTATCCTATATAAAAGATTTGGGCGTGACCCATGTTCAATTGCTGCCAATTAATGACTTCGCCCGAGTAAATGAACTAGAGCCAGATACTTCTTATAATTGGGGTTATGACCCGTTATTTTTTCAAGTTCCTGAGGGGAGTTATTCTTTCATTCCTAAAGACCCTATCGTAAGAATCAATGAATGTAAAACAATGATAGAATCCTTCCATCAAGAAGAAATCTCCGTTATTTTAGATGTCGTCTATAATCATGTTTTCGTAATGGAGGATTCTCCGTTTGAAAAAATAGTTCCTGGCTATTATTTCCGATATCATCCAGATGGAATGATTAGTAACGGAACTGGTGTTGGTAATGACATTGCTTCGGAGAGACAGATGGTGAGGAAATTTATCCTGGATACGATAAGTTTTTGGCTAGAGGAATATCAAATAGATGGCTTTCGCTTTGATTTGATGGGAGCTCTCGATATAGAAACAATGGGACAAATTCAAGAACGCTGTAAAAAGGAGACTACCCCTATTATGCTTTTAGGAGAAGGCTGGGAATTGGATACTGCTTTACCTTCTCATCTTAAAGCAACAAATAAAAATTCCCATCAGTTAAATCGGGTTGGTTACTTTAATGATTTATTTCGAGATACACTAAAAGGAAATTTATTTTTCCACCATGATACTGGCTATGTGAATGGAAATGGGCATTATGTGGAGCGAATGGCTCATTTGGTGACAGGATCGGTATTAGAGGAATACGGTATTCCCTTTGTTTCGAATATTAATCAAACGATCAATTACGTGGAATGTCACGATAATCATACCCTATGGGATCGGCTTTTATTAACGAATCCGGATGCGAGTGAAATAGAACGCAAAAAAATGCATCAATTAGCAACTGGATTAACTCTATTAAGCCAAGGAATTCCATTTATTCATGCTGGCCAAGAATGGTTTCGAACGAAGCAAGGTGTGGAAAACAGTTATATATCTAGTGATGAAATTAATCAACTAGACTGGGATAGACGTGAATTAGAAGATAATAATGTTCAGTTCGTAAAATCACTTATTTCTCTTCGTAAAAAGTATGAAGTTTTTCGTTTAAGTTCAAAGGATGAAATAAGAAGGAGATTTCATCCTTTGGTGACACCAGCCCCTATTTTTGGTTTTACATTATTGGGAGATGATGTCGATTTCTCTATTTATGTAAATCCTACGAACAAAAAAGTCCCCCTACAATTGCCATCATCGGGGAAATGGGTTGTTACACTAAGCAATATCCAATCTAGTAATAAACAAGTTATAGGAGAATTTACTTCCATCAATCCCTTTGAACTATTAGTGTTTAAAAAGTATCGAAAAGTAACGAGGAAAGAAGAAGGCACCAAACGATTCGCTAATGCTAAAGAATAAGTGGAAGACGAACAGATTGTTACTGCTGTTCGTCTCTTTAACATTTATTCAAACGATAAATTAATATACGTTCATATGGATCCTTATCATACATCTTTGGTATTTTAATTTCGGATATTAACTCAAATAATGTTTCATTTTCCAAAAAGAAAATATAATCATCATGTGGATAATATAAGATAATATCTACTTCACGTTTCTTTTGCTCAAAGGAAACCAGTATATTTTTAACTACTTTTCGGAAAATATTAATCGAAAACGGGTTAAAAAAGTAAAAACGATTATCCTCTTTTTTAATTTCATACTCCTCTGCTAAACAATTAAGGAAAAACATTTTGTCCGATTTCCTTTTTGTCTTTGCCATATAGTGATTTTTATTATCAATCGCCTTTTTATAAAATTCCTCATTCCTCTCAATACCTATAATGGATGAATGGTAAAAGTAATGAATATAGAAATTTAAACGGCCTAAACCACAGCCGAAGTCAACAATATAGTCAGTCTGTTTGACAGGGTAAATCGTAAACAAGAGTTCTAATACATCATAAGGTGTTGGTTCATATGGATGGTAATGTATGGTATTCCCATTGGTATAGGCATTCTTGTGATCTTGGGTTTTAATATTAAACAATTTATCATAATAATATTCTTTCATGTCGATTCTCCATAATAGTTGATTCTGTTTAATAGCAGGGTCCTTTTTACATGTTAACCGTTCATAACCTTCACATAAAATATTCTTCTAACGTCAATCCACTTAAATCAAAAAAGTTCAAATGAATCATAAAAATTAGTATATGAAAATAGTCGTATTTATTAATTCGTGAATATACTGTATTAAACAGACCGTTACAATACTTATTTATACCTCGTTAATTCTTTACAAAAAGGAAGGGAATTATGGCAAAACTAAAGGTGTTAGATGATTCGTTCCAAAATTTAAGTCAAAAAAACATGTCATTTGAACAAGTTTTTGAAAACATCGTTCAATTTATGAGAAATGATCCAAATGGAAATTACCGTTTAATGTTTGGAACGGATTCACAAGTACATGGCTATTATACTAAATTTATTACTGGAATAGTAATTCAGCGCGAGAAAAAAGGGGCATGGGCATGTATACGAAAAATAAATGTACCTCGTAAGATGACAAACCTTCACGAACGTATTTCTTATGAAACGACTTTGACAGAAGAAATTGTATCCATGTTTACCGAAGAAAGAAAAAGCCAATTAATTGATATTATTTTGCCGAATATTTATAAAGGTGCTTCCTTTACTATCGAAGGACATCTCGATATTGGCTCAGGCAACCGAAACAAAACAAGAATCTTTGTAAACGAAATGGTATCTAGAATGGAATCCATTGGTGTAGAACCAAAAATAAAACCAGAATCCTTTGTAGCAAGCTCCTACGCAAACCGTTATACGAAATAAATAATAGGGGCTGTCGTTAAATAAACTCACTTAAGACAGCCTCTATCATCTATTCGTCAAACAGCCTAAAAACACTGGAAATACCTAATTATATTGATTAAATCTAAGTCTCTAGGATATACTTTTAACAACTTGTATTTTTAGAAAACTGATG
>NZ_JBHTKV010000031.1:0-30266 GCF_042678465.1 Oceanobacillus caeni
CGAACACAGAAGTTAAGCTCTCCAGCGCCGATGGTAGTTGGGGGTTCCCCCTGCGAGAGTAGGACGCCGCCAGGCAATATGGAAAGACAGGATATGATAGAAAAATCATATCCTGTCTTTTTTGCAGATAGGAAAACCACCATAGCGTCCAAGGGTATGCCACCGCCATTTATCATGAAAATGGATTTCTAGCCAAAAAAAGAAGTATAAACTTCAATTGTTTCTAGTTATACCAACATTACAACTGGTTCAAAAAAATTTGGCGGACTTTTAAAGGGGATACGCTATTAGGAAACGGTCGGAAAAAGTTGTTCCATAATTGTAAGGCTGAACAGAATCACATCCATCAGATACTTCATGATGTGAATATCAACTTACTTCTGTTCTTTCTTATATTTTTGGTAAGATAGGGCGTAAAATCTTGGAAGCTATAATAAATAAGAAAAGAATCTAGTATATCATCTTTAAATCAACAAACGGCTAAAAGCCCTTCAAAAAATAAAAATGAGGGGCCTGGCTTAGTGCTGCCTTTGTAGATTAGTATTTTTTATCCTATCTAAACGGGCAGTAAGACTCCCACCCACCTTAAGCTTCTGGGAAAACAAAAGGTGGGTGGGAGTCTTACTGCCCGTAAAGGTTCGGTAAGTGCGAATAACCATCAGTGGGGGATGAAGGAAAGCCTCACTAACGGAAGTCTTCTTTATACAAAGATATTTACTCTGTGATATTAATTTCATAATTAGGCAGAATTAGTACTTCTACGCGTCTATTTTTCTCCCTGTTTTCTGCACTTGTATTGGGAACAACAGGCTTGTTTTCACCATATCCTTTCGCACTAAACAGGGCAGGATCTAATTTCTCGTTTTCTAGGATAATTTGCATGAAATTAAGTGCTCTAGTTACACTTAGATCCCAATTTGATGCATAGCCAGAATTATGAATTGGCACATCATCACTATGTCCACTAATTACGATTTCATGCGGTGGATCGGCAACAAGTAAATTAGAAACCTCTCTTGCCACCTTTTCTCCATCTTTCTTCACTTCAGCACTACCAGAGTCAAAGAAGACATTATTTACAATCGTAATTAATAGTCCTTCATCCGTTAATTTGGTTCCTATATCCCCTTCAAGATGTTGCTCCTGGATATAGGTATTAATACTACCCTGAATGCCTTGCAACTTTTCAAGCTCGAGTTCACTACTTGTTTTACTTTTTTCTTTATTTTTATCATCTTCATCGTCTTCCTTTTGTGCTGTAGGTATCTCATTAGGTTGCTTATTCTGGTCTAGAATTCCAATTCCACCAGAAGAAAACTCACTTTCAAACACTTGGGAGAGTCGTTCGTATTTCTCAGCATTAATATCACTCATGGCAAAAAGTACAATAAATAATGCAACTAATAATGTCAACAAATCAGAATACGGAAGGAGCCATGATTCGCTGATGTGGTTACTTTTCTTTTTCTTTCTACGCATCATGATCCTCCCGTTGATTATTTTCTTTTTTTAGTTCAGCAAGTTCCTTTGTTGCGATAAATGCTCCTAATTTATCTCTCACCATCATCGCAGAGTTTCCATTAGCAACGGATAGAATTCCCTCTACTATCAGCTCTTTCTGCCGAATTTCTTGTTTAGACTTTTCTCGTAATTTATTAGCAAACGGATGCCATAAGACATATCCAGTAAAAATTCCTAATAATGTTGCGACAAAAGCAGCGGAGATTGCATGGCCTAGCTTCTCAATATCCGTCATATCCCCTAATGCAGCAATCAATCCAATTACGGCTCCTAATACTCCCAGTGTTGGTGCATAGGTTCCTGCTTGCGTAAAGATTGCCGCACCTTCTTCATGCCTTGCTTCCATTGCATCGATTTTTTCTATTAACACTTCTTTAATATAGTCGGGGGACTGCCCATCTACAACGAGTTCAATCCCGGATTTAATAAATGGATCATCCATGTTTGTTAATTGACTTTCCAAAGACAGTAGTCCTTCTTTACGAGTTTGATCTGCCATCTCTCCAAACGTTTGGATTAATTCTTTATTGTCCGTTTGCTTATTCTCCGTAAATAGTATTTTCAAGAGCGCTGGTACCTTTTTTAAAGTGTTCAGTGGAAAGGCAATAGTAACGGCTGCTATCGTTCCTAAAAGGATAATTAAGATGGCAGCTGGATTGACTAAGGCACCTAAACCAACACCTTTAAGTACCATCCCAATACCTATTGCAATTATCCCTAAAATTAAACCAATGACCGATGTTATATCCATTAGTTGTTATACCTCCTTAAAGTTTAACAATAGGTTGATTTTAATTAGCAACCTATCCCATAACTTATATATCGGTAAAAATAACAGGATAGTTGATAATAGGATTATATATTTTTCGTAAAGTCTGTTGTTAATCGGATACCGTATTCCGTCTATAACTTCTTCTGCAAAGACATTTTCAGCAATGTCCGTTCTTCTATGCAAAAATCTGTTCTATACGTTCATTCCCTAGAACATATTCTTAGTCAATTTTTCATCCTTCATTTTGAATACGCACCTTTAGATAGAAGCTACTATTAACAAAAGTTAACATTGACTTTAAATCTAGTTAATAGTTATCTGTTACATTAATAATTGTATTCACGGAGGAGAAGCATTTCATTAATCGGTAACTAGAATTCCAATTTTAAAAACAATGGGGGAATGGGAATATGAAGAAGGTTTCGTATTTATTAATATTCATTGCGATGATGCTTTTACTAGTGGCTTGTGGAGATGGTGAGGCAGCTAATTCAGACCGTGATGGCCCAATTGAAATTACATATTGGTATGCATGGGGAGATAAGATTGGGGAAAACAATGAAAATCTAGTGAAACAATTTAATGAAATGCAGGATGAAATCCATGTTACTGCGGAATTCCAAGGTAACTATGATGAGTTACAATCAAAAACACAAGCAGCGTTTGCAGCTGGTAATGCTCCTGAAGTAACACAAAATGAAATTTCTTCAATTGAAACATTTGCAAAATCCGATATGATCCAAGATTTATCAAAATTTGTGGAAGAAGATGCGGAAGAAATTAACATGGAAGATTTTAATCCTGGTTTAATGGGGAACTCTTATGTAGATGACAAGCTCTATGGCCTTCCTTATTTAAGAAGTACTCCTATTGTCTATATTAATAAGACGATGTTTGAAGAAAAAGGGATTGACCCTGAGTCTATTCAAACTTGGGAGGATTTTCAATTAGTAGCAGAAAAATTAACAGATGATGAACATGTTGGGATTTCGATGCCGGTAGATATTTGGTTCTATGAGGCATTTGTTGCTCAAGCTGGTGGAGAAATGTTCGATAAGAATGGAAAGATTGCTTTTAACGGAGAAAGTGGAGTAGAGGCTCTAAATTTTTGGAAGGAAATGGTGATAGAGGGAAGGATGCGTGTTCCAGGTGGAGAACCACAACAAGCAGCTGACATGGCAAGACAGGATTTTGCTACTGGTCGTGCGGGAATGTATTTCTCTTCTACAGCTGACTTAACTTTAATGATGCAACTAGCGGAAGAAAATGGGTATAAATTAGAAACGATTATGTTCCCTGAAAATGAAAAACGTAGTGTCCCAACTGGTGGAGCGAATTTAGTTATGACTTCTGGATTGGATGAGAAAAAACAACAAGCTGCATGGGAGTTCATTAAATTTATGACTGCTCCAGAACAGACCGCTTATGCAAGTAGCTACACTGGATATTTGCCAAGCAGACTTTCTTCTGTGGAATCTGATACGATGCAAGAGCTCTATGAGGAAAAACCGCAATTTAAAGTTGCGGTAGACCAATTACAATATGGAAATGCCCGCCCAATGATTGAAGGATATCCTGAAGTACAAAAAATTCTTATAGAAGAAATTCAACGTTTAATGCTTGATACAAGCCTAGATGCACAGGATGTGTTAGATCAAGCCGCTGAGCGTTCAGCAAGTTTGATTAAATAAATGGTTTCACATAGGAACGGGCGTTTTGTGTCACGTTCCTATGTATCAATTTAACGTTAAGGGGTTATAACATGGCTAAAATCCAATTAAAAAATGTATCGAAAGTATATGGGAATAACAAAGTAATGGATGACATGAATTTGGAAATTCAAGATGGATCGTTTACTGTTTTGGTTGGTCCTTCAGGATGTGGGAAATCTACGACACTACGACTTATCGCTGGTTTGGAGGAAGTTACTTCTGGTGAAATTTGGATTGGCAATCATTTAGTGAATGAAGTGGCGCCTGGGAAAAGAGGAATTTCCATGGTTTTTCAAAACTATGCATTATACCCAACGATGACGGTGCAAGGGAACATCGAATTTGGCCTGGAAAATATGAAAATACCAAAAGCAGAGCGGAAAAAGATGGTAGATGAAATCGTGGAGATTGTGGACCTTACCGAGTATTTAGATAAAAAGCCACAAAACTTGTCTGGTGGACAGCGTCAACGTGTAGCATTAGCTCGAGCAATGGTAAAAAAGCCAAATGTCTTTATTTTTGATGAACCATTATCTAATTTAGATGCGAAATTACGGGGGCAAATGCGGACGGAGTTAATCCAATTACACAAACGCTTAGGAACTACTTTTATTTATGTGACTCATGATCAAGTGGAAGCAATGTCGATGGGAGATGAGATTGTTATTTTAAATAAAGGTCACATTATGCAGCAGGCAGCACCGATGGAAGTGTATCATAATCCGGCAAACCAATTTGTAGCGCAATTTATCGGTACACCAGCAATGAATGTTATATCAATCGCAATGTTAGAAGGAAAACTTGGAAAGATAATCGATGAGCGAATTTTTTACATTGGTTTTAGGCCGGAACATGTGGAAATACAAACAGCAGAGGAAACGACTTCCGGAATACATCTACCTTGTGAATTGTTGACAATAGAAACACTGGGATCTGAAACATTGTATTTGGTGAATAGCGATGCAGGGCAGTTTCAAGTAAAAAGCTTTAACAACCCATTAATGAATACAGAAAAAATTCATGTCACCATTCCATTTGATAAATTGTATTACTTTGACACACAGGGTAATCGGGTTTATGTGGATGAACTTCCTTTTGAAAGTATGGGTAAAGAGGTTAGGGGAGAGGTGCTCATATGAAAGTAGCGAAGTGGCGCCCATACCTTTTAATCACGCCCGCAATCATCGTTTTTTTAGTATTTTTCATTCAACCGATTTTTTACATGATTTATTTAAGCTTTCATGATTGGAATTTCATTAGTCCTGATAAAACATTTGTTGGCCTTGAAAATTTCAAAGCATTGCTATCGGATCCGATGTTTTTGCAAGTAATTCGCAATACGTTGATGTACACCTTTTTCACGGTGTTGTTTTCAATTAGTATTGCGCTCCTTATGTCTATTTGGTTAAACAGGCGAGGCTGGATGTACAGCTTTGTTCAAGGTGCGGTTTTCAGTCCACATATTATTTCCCTTGTATCGATTGCGATGCTGTGGATGTGGATTATGGATGCGGACTATGGTTTACTAAACTGGATTTTAAGTTTGGTTGGGATGGATAAAGTGCCATGGCTAACGGATCCAAATACAGCTTTAGCTTCACTTATTATTATCGCGGTGTGGAAAAATATTGGGTACTATACTTTAATTATTATTGCAGGATTACAAAGTATTCCAAAACATTTATATGAAGCGGCTGCCTTGGATCAAACTAGTAGCTTTCGACGATTTACGAAAATTACGTTTCCCATGTTATCGCCAAGCATATTTTTCCTAACAATTATTGGTATTTTGGACTCCATTAAGGTGTTTGAAACGATCAGCATTATTACAAAGGGTGGACCGCTTAACTCAACGAATACCCTTGTGTACTACATATATGAAAATGGTTTTATCTTCTTTAAAATTGGCTATGCTTCTGCAGCTGGTGTGATATTATTAGTCATTCTAAGCATTGTTACATTGATTTATTTTAAAGTTCTAGGTAAAAGAGTTCATTATCAATAGAAGGGAATGTATACGTTGAAAACATCCTTACCTATAAAAATATTGAATGTGATTGGTTTGATTGTGGTCGTTATTATCTTCGCTATGCCGTTTATCTGGATGATTTCCACAAGTTTAAAAACATTAGGAGAAACGATGATTTTTCCACCAAAATGGCTTCCAGATGAACTTATATGGGAAAACTTCATGGAAGCATGGAATTCCGGGCCATTTCTGCAATATTTTATAAATAGTGTCATTGTTTCGGTTGGTATTTTAATGTTGCAATTTATTACGGTAATTCCTGCTGCATATGCATTTGCAAGGTATGAATTTCGCTGCAAAAATATCTTGTTTGGGTTAGTTATGGTGACTATGATGATTCCTGCTCAACTTATTTTCTTGCCTGTGTTTTTAAATTTAAGTGAATGGCGGCTTCTTGATACCTTATGGGGATTAATCTTGCCATTTGCGACAAGTGCATTCGGGATTTTCATGTTGCGCCAAACGTTTAAGCAAGTTCCGGAAGAATTATTAGAAGCGGCACGTTTGGACAATTCATCGGAGTTTAAAATAATGATGAAAATGATGGTGCCAATGGCCAAACCAACATTAATTACATTGGGGCTATTCAATTTTATTACACACTGGAACGATTATTTCTGGCCACTTGTTATGACAACAACGGAAAGGGCACGTACCCTTCCTGTTGGAATTGCGCAGCTGCGCCAAGTGGATGGTGGTGTCGCGTGGAATATTTTAATGGCCGGTAACGTTATTCTAGTTATCCCGATTTTGATTACTTTTTTCTTTGCACAACGTCAAATTATTCGGGCATTTACGTATACAGGGGTTAAGTGAATAAGGGAAGTGGGCTTTGAGAAGAGGCTCACTTTTTTCTAAATAACTTTGTAGTCGCTAAGATCTAATCTTTTCTAAAAAACCAAGGCACCGAGTAGGGGCCTTGGTTTATCTTAGACATATAAAGTTTTCCTAATTATTTTTTCCCGGTTTGGTGTGGTGCCAATACCTAGAGGATTCAATTGAAAATGATTCATGTTTGAACCGATTATTTCCGCAAGTCCCCTTAGTTCTGAGTTCCCTATATGAATAGATTGAATGGATATTTCTTTATCATCTATTTCCAATAAGCGGATACTTTGATCATCTAGTACAGCACTTGTTTGAACAAAGGTCCAGTTATCTATCGTTTCAATCGAATCTTTGTGATTATGGCCATTTATATAAATTCCGTTCCCTTTCTTTTTACGTAAAATATTAATAATGGGTACTTCAGGTACGATTGATAGGTATGGATAATTCGAATTTGCTGTTGTGTCGTAAACCGGATGGTGGGCCAAGATAACTACAAGTTTTTCCTCACTTTGTACAAGTTCATCTTCCAACCATTCTAACTGCTCGTCGCTTAAGTAACCGCTATGGTCTTCATGATTGTGATCACGGGCCGTTTCTAAGGAGATAAGGTTTACTTGATCGGTCTCAATCGAAATATTTTGTTTCATATTGGAAATGTTTAATGCCTCTACTCTTGGAATACCGTATAAATCATGATTGCCAAAAGTGTGAATAAATGGTTTATCGTATTTTCGAATGATTTCATAGACTTCATGCCATTCGTCATCTTTTCCAAAGTTGGTTAAATCACCGAGGGAAACATAGTAATCTGCTTTAATTTCAAAAAAGGATTGAAGAAATTTAGCATAAAATTCATCTCTAGCTTCTTTTACCTCCTTATCTTTATGAATCATAGATGGGTAATGTAAATCTCCAAAAATAGCAATTCTCAAAATTATCCTCTCCTTATTTTTTGTTATCTTCATTATAGCGGTGGAATATTAACGGAAAGTGGATAATGTGTTAAGATTGGTTAAAGTTAATAGAAATTGGTATCATCAGTTTGATTCTAAAAACTTTATTGACAGAACAGTAAGCAATATGGTATATTATATTGGTCCTATTTGATTAGGGTTGTGTATGAGTAACCTCATAAGCACATGGTATCTTTAAGGACATGCATATCATAAAATATCTCTCATATCGCGGGGTGGAGCAGTCTGGTAGCTCGTCGGGCTCATAACCCGAAGGTCATAGGTTCAAATCCTATCCCCGCAACCAAAATATTCCAATTAACTTCGTAAGCTAATTAGGAATCAAGTATGATTAAACGACTCATCTTTATGAATATTCTCTTGTAGCGGAAATTTACTATAAAGGAAATGACCGCCATTTTTAAATAAGATTACTTTTAAATACACATGATTTAATCATAAAATCATGTGTTTTTTAGTATTCAAAATAAATAATTAAGCTATTTTTATACACACTGAAAAACATAATAAATCGGTATTAAAATTCCTTACTTTGCCACATTAATTTTTTCTTTTCTTATTCTTTTTGCTATCATTAGGGTAGTTTGAATAAAATAGTTTAAGTTCTTGAGATAGAGCTAAGGTATAAAAAGTAGGTGAATAAGTGAGTAAACACCAAATGGTTTCGAATAGTGCGGAAGAAACTAAATTAATAGGAGAAAGATTGGCTTCTTTACTTGAAGCAGGCGATGTTTTAACACTTGAAGGTGACCTAGGGGCTGGAAAGACAACATTCACCAAAGGAATTGCAAAAGGCTTAGGGGTAAAACGTACAGTCAATAGCCCAACTTTTACCATTGTGAAGGAATATGAGGGTAGGCTACCATTGTATCACATGGATGTGTATCGATTAGAAGATTCCGATGAGGATATTGGATTTGACGAATATTTCAATGGTAATGGCGTGTCTGTTGTTGAATGGGCTCAATTTATCGAGGAATATTTACCGACAGATCGACTTGATATAAGAATAAAATATAATGGGGATTCGAGGATTTTAGAGTTTTTGTCGAATGGTTCCCATTTTGAATCTATCATTAATGAATTGATGAGTTAGGAGTTACAATATATGAACGTTCTTGCAATTGATACGTCTAATCAAGCAATGGGTGTTGCTCTATTAAAAGATGATGAGATAATTGGAGAAATGGTTACGAATATAGCAAAGAATCACTCCGTTCGCCTAATGCCTGCCGTTGAGAAATTGATGACGGAAGTCTCACTAACACCAGATCAATTAGATAAAATTGTCGTAGCTAAAGGTCCAGGTTCTTATACTGGAGTTCGTATTGGGCTTTCCATAGCTAAATCAATGGCTTGGGCTTTGGGAATTCCTGTAGTAGGTGTCTCAAGTTTGGAAGTACTTGCCTATCAAGGAAGATTTTTTGATGGATATGTATTCCCATTTTTTGATGCTAGGCGGGGGTTGGTTTATACGGGTATTTATCAATCCCAAGGTTCTAGGTTGAGATTAGTATATGAAGAAAAGAATTTATCAATGGAAGATGCTTTATTGAAGTTAAAAGAAGATCATAAAAAGGTATTATGTTTGAGTCCTGATATAATCAAACATAAGGATAGTATTCATCGTGTTTTAGGAGATTTAGCAATCATTCCAGAAGGGCCTTTTCATATAGCGAATCCAGGATTCTTAGGTTTAGCTGGGTTATATAAAGAAGCGGATCAGACCCATACATTAACACCAAACTATTTAAGATTGGCAGAGGCTGAGGCCAAATGGCTACAAGCGCAAAAGGAAAATAAGTAAAAATGGCAGAATTGGTTATTCGAGAAATGATATTTGCTGATGTGGAGCAGGTAATGGAAGTGGAAAAAGCATCCTTTACGACACCATGGACAACAGATATCTTTTATAAGGAATTAATAGATAATGAACATGCGTATTACTATGTTATGGAGATAGATAAGAAAATTGTCGGGTTTGTAGGAATGTGGATTGTGATAGACGATGCACAAATTACAAATCTTGCTATTCTACCGGAGTATAGAGGTAAAAAACTAGGTGAAAAACTATTCAAATTTGTCATGCAATGGCTTCAAAGTGTCCAGGTGAAGAGACTTTCTCTTGAAGTACGTGTGTCCAATATAGCTGCACAAAAGTTATACCGTAAGTTTGGCTTAGTACCCGGTGGGATTCGGAAAAATTATTATACGGATAGCGGAGAAGATGCTATTGTCATGTGGGTGAATATAGTATGAGTAAAGACACAATTATATTAGGAATTGAGACAAGTTGTGATGAAACAGCCGTTGCCATTGTGAAAAATGGGACGGAGATTATTTCTAACGTTGTTTCTTCTCAAATTGAAAGTCATAAGAGATTTGGAGGAGTTGTACCTGAAATTGCCTCCAGGCACCATGTAGAACAAATGACACTAGTGTTAGAACAAGCATTTGATGAAGGACAGATTACTTGGAATGAAATTGATGCAATTGCTGTTACAGAAGGTCCAGGGCTAGTAGGGGCTTTGTTAGTAGGGGTAAATTCAGCTAAGGCTTTGGCTTTTGCAAAACAAAAACCTTTAGTTGGTGTGCATCACATAGCTGGTCATATATACGCAAATCGTTTGGAACAGGAGTTTGATTTCCCTCTATTAGCATTAATTGTTTCTGGTGGACATACAGAGCTTGTCATTATGAAAGAGCATGGACAATATGAAGTTATTGGAGAAACTCGTGACGATGCTGCTGGTGAAGCTTATGATAAAGTAGCGCGTATGCTAGGACTTCCCTATCCAGGTGGTCCACACATTGATCGATTAGCACATGAAGGAAAAGAGACAATTGATTTTCCACGTGCTTGGTTGGAAGATGGAAGTTATGATTTTAGTTTTAGTGGATTGAAATCAGCAGTTATTAACAAAATCCACAATGCCAAACAACGTGGTGAAATGTTAAAAGACGAAGATATCGCTGCTAGTTTTCAGGCAAGTGTAGTAGAAGTACTTACCAAGAAGACGTTAAGAGCAGCAAAGGAATACAAGGTAAAACAGGTAATTGTTGCAGGAGGCGTTGCAGCAAATAAAGGGTTAAGAACAGCTTTGGCGAATGCTTTTTCCGAAACGGATATCCCTTTATATGTTCCTCCATTATCGTTATGTACGGATAATGCAGCAATGATTGCAGCAGCTGGAACGATTAATTACTGGAATGGAAAACGCGCAGGTCTCGATTTAAACGCTAATGCTTCCTTGTTATTAAAATAAAACGAGTTATCAACAATATTGTGGAAAAGTTGTGTAAAACTTAGTATAAAAGCACTTTGTGTGTGAATAACCTTTGTGGGTAACATCGGTTGATTTTGTGGATAATGTGTATAAACATGTTCACAATTAGATATTACAGGGAATTTTGAGATTTCCTCTTGTGGATAAGTGAATTGTCATCCTTTGAAAGGTAGTTATCCACAAACGTAATGGGAGTGAAATCTTTTTACTGTCATTTTCGTCTAGTAACTTGTACTATAATTCGATTTAGATTAGAAATTTGGTGATTGTTAAATGAATAAGAAACAATCTTATTATATGCAGACAGATTTAATTATGTTATTTATCCTATTTGTCTGTGTTAGTTTATTAGCAATTTATAATGCACAACAACTTGAACAGTATGGTGGAGAAAATTTTGTTCTTAAACAAGTTGTTTGGTTTACAATCGGTGCATTAATAGTAGCAGCAGTACAGTATTTTGATTTAGAACAGATTTATAAAGCAAGTCTATATATTTATATTGGTGGAGTTGCTATTCTGGCTTTATTATTAATAAGTCCAGATTCCATAGCTAAGCCTGTAAATGGAGCAAAAGCTTGGTTCACGCTACCAGGGCTATCTTTACAACCCGGAGAATTCGTGAAAATCACGACGATTTTATATCTTGCACGAGTCACTAGTCATCATAAAGAAAAATATGAAGCTAGTAATTTAAAAACGGATTTTATGTTACTGTTAAAGTTAATTGTCGTTACCGCTATTCCTGTTTTTTTGATTATGGAGCAACCAGACTTCGGGACAGCAATGGTGTACTTGTTCATATTAGGTATGATGATTATCCTTTCCGGTATTAGTTGGAAAATTATTTTGAGTTTAATTGGCGCAGGAGCTGCAGCCGGCGGGTCATTGCTCTGGTTTATTATAAAATTCCCGGATATTGCACAAGAAGTGATAGGAATTCAACAATATCAAGTAAACCGTATTCTTACCTGGTTTGATCCTACGCAAACGAGTAGTGATGCAAATTGGCATTTTGATCGTGCTCATATGGCCTTGGGTTCAGGACAGTTAATGGGTAAAGGACTGAATGGTATAGAAGTTTATTATTCCGAAGCGCAGACGGACTTTATTTTTTCTGTGATAGGGGAAAGCTTTGGATTTATTGGTAGTGCACTTGTTATTTTCCTATACTTTATTCTTTTGTATAAGTTGGTTACGTTAGGTTTAAATATAAACAAGCATTCTTCATTTGGTTCTTATTACAGCTTTGGAATCCTTAGTTTAATTCTCATTCATGTCTTTCAAAATATTGGAATGACATTAGGGATTATGCCGATTACCGGTATTCCATTGTTGTTAATAAGTTATGGAGGAAGTTCGGTTTTATCCACAATGATAGGACTGTCTGTGATCTATCGAATATCTGTGGAACAAACGATTCAAAATGATTATTTGTTCAAATAAGCAAAGGCGGAAGCGCCCGTTTCTTAAGACAAGATCTAAATAAGCTAAATTTATATATTTTCTTACTTAATAAAAATAGTGTTGGAGCTAAATAAAAAGACGGTGGTATCTTTATTACATACCACCGTCTTTTTATATTTCTTCTTGTAATGTCGTCCATTCTTCCATATATTCTTCAACGTTATTTTTTAATGCTATCATTTTTTCGTTTAATTCAAAGGATTTTTCGTGGTCTTGGAAGATTTCTGGTTCCGCCATTTTTTCCTCTATTTCGGATATTTTTAGTTCTAATGAGTCGATGAGTTCCTCTAATTCTGTAATTCTTCTTTGTTTTTTTCGCAATAAACTTTGCTGCTGCTTATCTAATTTAAAATTCCGCTTTTTATCTTCTGTGTTCTGAATCGGTTGTTTTTCCTGTTCTAATCGCTTGTGTTCAGCTTCTTCAGCTTTCTTTTCTAAATAGTAGTCGTAATCACCAAGATAGACAGAAATCCCGTCACGGTTCATTTCAGCAACTTGATCCGTTATTTTATTAATAAAATAGCGGTCATGCGAAACAAAAATAATGGTTCCCGGAAAATCAGTTAACGCAGCTTCTAGAACTTCTTTGCTGTCGATATCTAAGTGGTTAGTTGGTTCATCAAGAATAAGGAGATTAGCTTTTTGCATCATAAGCTTAGCAAGGGCGAGGCGTGCTTTTTCTCCTCCACTTAATGCTTGTACTGGTTTTAACACATCGTCCCCACTAAATAAGAAGTTTCCTAGAACCGTTCGGATGTCTTTTTCATTAATCGTTGGGTATTCATCCCACAGCTCATTTAAAACGGTTTTGGTTGAGGACAATTCCGCTTGTTCCTGATCATAGTACCCAATTTGTACGCCTGTTCCGATTTGGATATCACCAGAGGATTTTTTTAATTTGCCTAAAATGATTTTGAGCAAAGTTGTTTTACCAACCCCATTTGGACCAACAACTGCAATTCTCTCCCCGTGATTGACATCCAAATTAATATTGGAAAATAAATTCTCATTTTCTCCGTCATAACGAAAAGCGAGATTTTTAATTTTAAGTACATCATTCCCACTTCTTTTTGTGATTTGGAAGGAAAAAGAAGCTGATGATTCATCACCAAGAGGTCTGTCTATTCGTTCCATCTTTTCAAGTTGTTTTCTTCTACTTTGGGCCCGTTTCGTTGTGGATGCTCGTACAATATTTCGCTGGATAAAATCCTCCATTTTTTTGATTTCAGTTTGTTGCTTTTCAAATGCTTTTAAAGCTTGCTCATATTCCTGGCTTTTTTGATCCAGATATTTACTATAGGAACCATAATATTTCTTCGTTTTATGTCGAGAAATTTCATAAACAATGGAGACGGTTTTATCCAAGAAATAGCGGTCATGGGATACAATGACTACGGCTCCGGGATAACTATTTAAATAAACTTCTAGCCATGAAAGAGTGTCAATATCTAAATGGTTGGTTGGCTCATCTAGTATAAGTAATTGTGGTTTTAAGAGTAGTAATTTACCTAATGCTAGCCTTGTCTTTTGACCACCACTTAGATCGGTGATTAGTGTATCATAGTCATAATCTTGGAAGTTTAATCCGTTTAATACGGCTTTAATGTCAGATTCATATGTGTATCCACCGTTTGTTTGAAAATCAACTTGTAACCGATCATATTCTTTCAATAAATTGTTATAAGCTTCACTAGTAAAATCTGTTACTTGTTCCATCTTCTTTTCTACTAATCTTAACTGTTTTTCCTGTTCTAATAATGGGTTAAAAACTTCAAGCATTTCATCCCATATGGTTTTTCCAGATTCTAAAGCCATATGCTGGGAAAGATAGCCAATCGTTACATCTTTAGGTTTAATTAACTCACCTTCATCATAGGAAAGTTCGCCAGCCATTATTTTCAATAGCGTCGACTTTCCAGCACCATTTCTTCCGACAATGGCGATACGTTCCTTATCTTTAATTTCTATTTTAATATTGGACAGAATTTCTTCTGCACCAAAGGATTTCGATAGTCCATTCAGTTGCATCAGTATCATTGTGATTTCACCTCAATATCTTTCATTCTACCTTACCTACAAATATAGAAGCAACATAATTAATTTGTGAAAAACATCACGACTTTTTGTTGTAATTCTGCTAAAATGAAAGAGACTATAGAATAGATGATTATGAATTGAAGAGAGGAAAAGCAATGGATCAAAACAAAATACCACAAGCTACTGCAAAACGCCTGCCATTGTATTATCGTTTTCTAAATAATTTGAATCAGCAGGGAAAAAGACGCGTCTCCTCAAAAGAACTGAGTGAAGCGGTAAAGGTTGATTCTGCAACAATCCGTAGAGACTTTTCTTACTTTGGAGCTCTAGGTAAAAAAGGTTATGGATATAACGTAGAATACTTGTTGGGCTTTTTTCGAAGTACATTAGATCAACATGAAGTAACAGAAGTAGCATTGATAGGTGCGGGTAACTTAGGTACAGCGTTTTTAAAATATAGTTTCTTGAAAAATAATAATATACGTATTACAAAGGCATTTGATGCAGATTCATCGAAGGTTGGAAAAGATATTGACGGTGTACCTATCTTTCATGTAAGCGATTTAGAGGAAGAGTTAGAAAATATTCGTGTTGTAATTTTGACAGTACCCGCTTCAGAAGCCGAGGAAATTGCGGAGAAATTAGTTAATCTAGGTGTGAATGGAATTTTAAATTTCACTCCTGCAAGAATCACGGTTCCAAGTCATGTTCGTGTTCATCATATTGATTTAGCGGTTGAATTACAATCACTTGTATATTTCTTAAAACATTATCCATTAGAGAAAGAGTAGAAGGAGTAGCGGATTCGCTACTCCTTCTTTATTATCCTAGAAAAATCATTTGCAATTGGTCAAGCTGCCGTTGAATTTCCTCGGGTGTTAAGGAATATTGGGCAATGACGGTCGTTGTATTTAAAGCAGCATGAACAATGATTGGTGTTAAAATTCGCTTTGTTTTTACATATAAATAGGCAAACACAAACCCCATGGATGAATAGATAAGTATATGTTGAAACTCTCCATGAATTACTCCGAAAATAAAAGCAGAAAGAAGCGCTGAGATAAAAAAGTTCAGCCTTTTGTATAAACTTCCAAAAATAATTTTTCTAAAAATAACTTCTTCTAGAATTGGAGCAATAATGGCAGGTATAATCATAAACAAGGGAATGGTTCTAGAAATATCCATAATATTCTGTGTATTGCTAGACCCTGTTGAAATACCTAAAACTTTCATTTCAATTAACGATGCAAGCACTTGTACAAAATATGCCAAGAAATAACCGATGACCGACCACAAAATGATATTACTAGTTGTGGAAGCTTCCCGGTGAAGTGGCATTTTCATATCTGTTTTAAGAAGCAAGAGTGTAATAAGTAATGCTAAACAGAAACTGATAATACTCCAATAAATCACTATTTCCGTATAGGAATTCGGAAAGTAATTTAGGGCAATTAGTGCAGCGGGGAAGCTTGATAATTGTGTAATAATATACGTCAAAATGATATACCAATATCTTTTAGGCAATATAAAACGACTCCTTTTAATTAAGTATAGCGATGGTGTTAGTATAAGTATATGAACGACCTTTAATAGGTATAATGAGAAAGTTCATTTTTATAGAGAAAAATTTACATGTTTCTTCACATAGTTGTTATTTTAACATAGGTATTTTGTTTACTATAGTAAGAGGTGCTTCTGTTTATAAAAATATATAATTTTTTAATGAACAATGCTTGCATTTTTTTTAGGAATTCATTATTATATTAATTGTGATTAGCACTCGTTAATGGTGAGTGCTAATAAATAAATGTAAAATAAAAAATGGAATAGTCAAGGAGGCTAATGTACATGATTAAACCACTAGGAGATCGTGTTATTATCGAGCTTGTTGAACAAGAAGAAAAGACTGCAAGCGGTATCGTACTTCCAGACTCAGCGAAAGAAAAACCGCAAGAAGGTAAAGTTGTGGCGGTTGGTACTGGTCGTGTTTTAGATAATGGTGAAAGAGTACCCCTTGAAGTAGCTGAAGGTAACCAAATTATCTTCTCTAAATTTGCTGGTACAGAAGTTAAATACGAAGGTACTGAATACTTAATTTTACGTGAAAGTGATATCTTAGCTATCGTCGAATAAGTTGAGATCTTATAAAAATACTTAAATCAATTTAAGGAGGATGTTTCATGGCTAAAGAAATTAAGTTTAATGAAGACGGACGTCGCGCAATGCTACGTGGTGTAGACACATTAGCTAATGCTGTAAAAGTAACTTTAGGGCCAAAAGGTCGTAACGTTGTTCTTGATAAAAAATTCGGTTCACCTCTAATTACAAATGATGGTGTTACGATTGCTAAAGAAATCGAACTAGAAGATGCATTCGAAAACATGGGTGCTCAGCTAGTATCTGAAGTAGCATCTAAAACAAATGATGTTGCTGGTGACGGTACAACAACTGCTACTGTTCTAGCACAAGCAATGATTCGTGAAGGTCTTAAAAACGTAACTTCTGGTGCAAACCCAGTAGGAATTCGTCGCGGTATTGAAAAAGCAGTCGCAACTGCAGTAGAAGAATTACACAATATTTCTTCTTCCGTTAACAGCAAAGAAGAAATTGCACAAGTTGCTGCTATTTCTTCAGCTGATGATGAAGTAGGTCAATTAATTGCAGAAGCGATGGAACGTGTTGGTAACGATGGAGTTATCACAATTGAAGAATCTAAAGGTTTCTCTACTGAATTAGATGTTGTAGAAGGTATGCAATTTGATCGTGGATATGCTTCTCCATACATGGTTACAGACCAAGATAAAATGGAAGCTGTTCTAGAAGATCCATACATCTTGATTACAGATAAGAAAATCTCTAACATTCAAGAAGTTTTACCAGTGTTAGAACAAGTAGTTCAACAAGGTAAACCATTACTTATGATTGCGGAAGATGTAGAAGGGGAAGCTCTTGCTACATTAGTAGTGAACAAACTTCGCGGAACATTCAATGCTGTAGCTGTTAAAGCTCCAGGATTTGGTGACCGTCGTAAAGCTATGCTAGAAGATATTGCTATCCTAACTGGTGGGGAAGTAATTACTGAAGATCTTGGTTTAGATCTTAAGAGCGCTAGCATTGAACAATTAGGACGTGCTGCTAAGGTTGTTGTTTCTAAAGAAAATACAACAATCGTAGAAGGCTCTGGTAACCCAGAAGCTATCTCTAGTCGTGTAGCTCAAATCCGTGCTCAAGCAGAAGAAACTACTTCTGAATTTGATAAAGAAAAATTACAAGAGCGTCTTGCTAAACTTTCTGGCGGTGTAGCAGTAGTTAAAGTTGGTGCTGCAACTGAAACAGAATTGAAAGAACGTAAACTACGTATTGAAGATGCATTGAACTCTACTCGTGCTGCAGTGGAAGAAGGTATTGTAGCCGGTGGTGGTACTGCATTCCTTAACATCTACAACAAAGTTGCCGAATTAAAACTTGAAGGTGATGAAGCTACTGGTGTAAGCATTGTACTTCGTGCGATTGAAGAACCAGTACGTCAAATCGCTGAAAACGCTGGTTTAGAAGGTTCTGTTGTTGTAGAACGTCTAAAAGGCGAAAAACTTGGTATTGGATTCAACGCTGCAACAAACGAATGGGTTAACATGGTTGAAGCTGGTATCGTAGACCCTGCTAAAGTTACTCGTTCAGCACTACAAAACGCTGCATCTGTTGCTGCAATGTTCCTAACTACTGAAGCGGTAGTAGCGGACATTCCAGAAGAAAACGCTGGCGGCGGAATGCCTGATATGGGCGGAATGGGTGGAATGGGCGGCATGATGTAAACTTCCCTTTAAAACCTTGATATATAAGGGTTTTTGAGTGGTTGAAAGCTGAATGCTCATAATTTTGCTCATAGTAAGCAAAAAGTGCTCATATTTTAAATGATTAGAGAAGGTCTTTCATCAGTTGACTAAACTGTTGGGAGGCCTTTTCTTCCATGTTAGCAGTCATATGAGCGTAAATATTCATAGTTGTGTTTATATCTGTATGACCTAAGCGTTGTTGGATTTCCTTTACTCCTACACCCGCTTCGATTAAAAGGGATGTGTGAGTATGCCTAAATGAGTGTGGAGTAATATTTTTTACAATGCCTGCTTTTTTTAATAAACGTTTTAGTCTTGTTTCTACTACTTTTCTTAATTGTGGATGACCGTCATTTCTTGCAAATATAAACTGGTTATCTGCATACATAACTCCTCTTTGTAATTTAATCTCTTTTTGCTTAACAGAATGACGTTTCAACATTTTTATAAGTCTTTCATCAATTCGTATTGTTCTTATTGAACCAGTGGTTTTTGGAGTGAGTAGCTGGTATTTTTCGATATTGTTACTTGGGTTGTATAAAGTCTTGGTAACACGCAATGACCCTCTATCTTCATCAAAATCAGTCCATTTCAAGGCGAGTAATTCCCCAATGCGCAAACCAGTATAGGCAAGGGTGGTAAACACCAAAGAGTCCATTTCTAAGCCGTCAGATTCCGTTAATCGCAAAAATAGAGCCAACTCTTCCTTTTCCAAAAAGTTATTTACTTCATCTTGATTTTCAATATCTTCAACCTTTGCTTGATATTTTGGAAGTTGAACATTTTCAGTGGGATTCACCTTAATAAGACCGAGTTCAACTGCATGATTAAAAATCATTCGACCACAGGCATGGATACCACTCATATAATTTCGGCTATATTTTTCCGAAAGTTCAACTATCCTCTTTTGATAAATACGTTTAGTAATCTTTTTAAGCGGGTAGGGGCCCCATACAGAAATAAAGTGTTTCATTTCTTTGCTACGTGCCCTAACGCTACTTATCTTTACACTTTGGGAGTAATATTTTATCCATTCAGATGTAAAAGCTTCGAATGTCATAGTTGTTTCTTTTATAAATGTACCATTTTCAATTTCTAATTCTACTTTTCGGGCAGCAGAAATAGCCTCCTTTTTAGTAGCAAAACCTGATTTAGTTATCTGTTTCTGTTTTTGGGTTAGTGGGTCCATGCCGAGTGATACGGTATATGACCATTTTCCATTACGGTTTCGATAGTATGCCATGCTATTTCTTCCTTTCTTCCTTTTTGTTTTTCCTCATTCTTTTTAGACGTTGGTTATAAGTGTTTTCACAGGTACTTCTTTTTCTATCTGGTAATGGCGAACAAAACTTTTGTGATGCATGTCGGGGTTCATATAAGGCCCCGCAATTTTTACAAAGCTCTAGTTTTTGGTCTTTAAAGATAGCTTGTTTTAATTGGTATCCTGCAACCTCTAAAGGGCTATTAAATCTCATAGCGGGTACGATTTTACCGTCAATAAAACGGGTTGCAGTTTCTCCGTTATTAATTTTCTTGAGCTCTAAGCTTAGATAGGCTAAGGCAATTGCTTTTAAATTAGAATTGTTTTTTACCCGCTCCCATGCATTTTTTGATTCCTCACCTTTTTCAATAACTTTCAGTAGTTTATCAGGATTATTTTTATATGCTTTTATAACATCCTTCATCTCCCCTACTGTAAATAAGACCCCTGAGTCAGTAAATATAAAATCTGCATATTCTTCTGTGGATGTCGCTTCCAAAAAAATCTTACTGTGATTACTATGGGAGTTTATATGTGATTCAAACTCATTCTTAATCTTAATTAATTCCTCCATATTACCTTCCTGTATGTTAATCCACATATTTAAAATTCTTTGGTATTTAGCTAATTCTGCAAAAAAAACTATTGCATCCATTTCCAAAATAAACTTTTCTGAATCGTTGTTTTGAAAAAGTGTAGAGTTAAATAACTCTAATTCATTATTAGGTGAAGCTCGGTGAAATGCTAGCCCGTAATTATTAATAAATTTCATTAATGATTTTTCATCAAAAATAACAATCTTGTTCATTTCCAAATACAACTCAGGTGTATCTCTTAATGGATCGTAAGTATAAAATTCAGATTCATCACTGATATACCTATCAATATCAGCCATAGGGACATAAACCTTTCTGATAACCTCCTGTAAGTTTTGTATCTTGGTTTGTGTGAAATTAGCGATGTTATCTAAGCTTGTTTGATAGTTTTGGTCAAACTTACTATCTTTTTGTAAATACTCCATTCTATAATCATCCGCTACTACAAAATCCGATAAAGAATATTGGTAGTGTAGATAGGTCATTGGCTTCCCCCTTGTTATGTACCGCTCAAATATACGGTTATATTAATGCGTGATTGATTATTTTGAATTCTATAATAATAGTATACCACCACTACCACATAAAATGTATATGTTTATGAGGTACAAAATAAGGGTGCGGGATAGGGAGATATGAAGATGAAACCTAATATGGAAATTCGAACTGCTATTGAAAACTCAGATTTTTTTACATGGCAAATAGCACAAAAGTTAGGTATCCATGAAAACACTTTTTATCGATGGATGAGGATGGAAATGTCAGAAGAGAAAAAGAGAAAGGTAATCACTGCCATTACGATATTAAAACAAGAACAAAAAGAAGGTGCTATGTAATGGATGAAAAATCTATAGTGAAGGTTGATGTAAATGAGGAAAGTTTAAAAGAACTGTATCTATTAGAAGTTCAAAAGCGTCTGGAAAAGCTGGAGATGGACACTATGCTTATGGACAGTAAGCAATTATGCAAAATGCTAAATCTTTCATGGCCTACTATAGAAAAGCTATTTCTTCGTGATCCTAATTTTCCAAGCATTCGTGTGGGCAAAAAGTGGGTTTTTAATAGGAAGGAGGTAGAAGAATATATTAATTGTTGGTCTGTAGAAATTCGAGAACAAGGGGGAGAGGTCGAAATATAACTATCTTAAATATATGTGGATATGATTTCTTTACAATCTGGGGTGAGTTGTAATTACGGGAAAACTGATAATGGGATGAAAGGGATCAAATTAAGTAATTTGTATGGCAGCAATCGAGAGGAGAATTGAAAGCCTATGCTATTAATTAACCTTTATATTTACTTTTTGGATTGTGACTATGATGGACGGTTGGTTTAAACTCCATAGGAAAATTAAGGATAGTTCTATTTTCTCTGATCCCGAAATTCTTAGGTTGTGGCTACTTTGCTTAATCAAAGCGTCATACAAGAGCAGAAGTATCATTATGAACAGGGATGAAATAAAATTGGATCCTGGCCAATTTGTGACTGGAAGAAAATCACTATGTAAGGAGTATAATGATTTAATTGTGCCCACTAAAAAAGTGAAGGAAACAACATTATGGTCGTGGGTTAAGAAATTGGAAAAATGGAGAATGATTGACATCAAAAGCACAAACAAATATAGCATTATATCAATCGTTAAATGGGGTGAGTATCAAGAGGTTTTGACAACAGAACGACAACTGATTGACAACGGATTAGCAACAGAATTACAACAAAATGACACAAACAAGAAAGAGAAGAAAGAAAAGAAGGGAGAAGAATGGGGAGAAGACGACATCCCCTACTTGTAGTAAAAAGGAAATTGAACAAAATGGTAAGCCCATAGAAAAAAGGCAAGCCAAAATAAACGTTTCATTAAATTACACGTAAACCCCGCTTATCATGATAAATATCGTTAAATATATGGTATGCACCTTTTAAAATCAAAATCCAATTAAATAAAGTTGAAGGAAGTGTAAACATGCGAAACTTTGCTCTTGTTAGGGAAATTCTCATATTTTTAGAAAAAAATGATGAAAAATATTTTAATGGGATTATGAAAATCGCTGGTTATAGTAAAAGTGAAATTGATTATTGTCTACAACGAATGTTAGATGAAAACCTATTAGTAGGACATCTTTTATATGACTTTGATGATGTTTATTTTCATGGTGTAGCCTTATCAAAGGAAGGGAATCTGCTTTTAGAAGCAGCGAGAAACGAGGACCTGTGGTTTACAGTTAAACAAAAACTAGATAGAGAATCAATACCTCTTTCCGCTTTTGCAGGTATATTAAAACGGGTTTCTGAAGATTTTTATAAACTTGGATGGGATGATTAAGAGTAGGTAGTGAACGATGTGATACGCTCCTTATACACTTGGTGACATTATTTCCTGTAAATTAAGGGTCTGCTATGATCAATAACCGCTTCTGTTACTTTTAATGGGAGCGGTTGTTGATATTTTTAATTAGGCATTAATTTCATTTGAGGAAACACATTATTTTGTTTCTTAAAGAAATCGCATACGCTGATGCAATCGAAGGTATAAATAACAAATGATAAATTTATAGTCGTATGATTACTTTAAATGAATCTAGTAAAAAGACCATATGGTAGAATAGAAGCGGAAGATACAAATATTAGAACGTGGAAAATAAAATACATATTAATAAATGAAATTATTTTAAGGGGAATTATGATGATATGGAAACTAAAATTAATGACGCAATTAGGCAGGCTTTACAGCAATTTGGTGAAAAGTACTTTATTGAAGAAGCATTAAATAAAAATAAAGTCATTCAGGATTTAGATAACTATGATAGAGATTTACTTGAAGCATTTATTTCAAATGAAACATTAAAAAGTAACTTTACAATTAATGTGGCAGGAAATATCGTTATGCAAACAAACAAGCTTATTGAATTATTTGAAGCGGACGAATACTGGCAAGATTCGTATACTAAATATTCAAAGAAAATAGGCTTAACAGCTGGTGGGAAATTTATTGATGAATCAACGGATGTTGTTTTGGATTTTCCTTATAAAGATACTGTATTAAAAGCAAGCATGAGTAAAGAAGATACAGATAAAGATGATTTACGTCCAGATGAGCCATTCTTGAATGAAGTGATTGCAAAAGAAGAAATTGACGTTCTATTAGACAATAAAATTTTAGTGAACGCAAAAAAGTATGATAAAAGTGGTGAACATGAGGTAGACAGTTTTAGTGATGAAGATAACTTGATCATAAAAGGAAATAACTTACTTGCATTACACGCTATAAAAGAAAAGTACTTTGGGAAAATTAAACTAATTTACATTGATCCACCCTATCTTTTTAAAGAGCATAAGGAAGAAGACACATTTAATTATAACTCAAACTTCCATATGTCAACATGGCTTACATTTATGAAAAATCGATTGGAAGTTGCAAAGGAGCTTTTAGTCGAAGGGGGAACAATCTGGATTAGTACTAATGAGGATGGCATGCATTACTTAAAAGTATTGGCAGATACTATATTTGGAGCTGAAAAGTTCTTAGGTACAACTCCACGTAGAACAAGATATGGAAAGTCAGATGTTCCTTTTAATTACTCGCAGGATTTTGATTTTCTTTTAGCTTATAGTAATGTTGATGAACAAAATCAAGTAATAGGAAGAAGAGTTGAAAGGGATTATTATATCTCGGATGATTATCCAAATCGTCCATGGAGATTAGCCGATTTAACTACACAGAGAAATTTTAAAGAAAGACCAAATTCTTATTTCACTATGATTGATCCTAAAACCAAAAAGGAATATCCAGCAAGTAAAAAAAGAACATGGGCAGTTACTAAGGAAACCTTTCAACATTACTATGATAATGGTTATATTGTCTTTCCTGATGATTATGATTTTCTGAATATTACTAAGCCATATGCGAGAAAGTTTAAAGATGAAGATTTAGCTTCGGGAAAACTGAGTTCAGTCATCTCCGATTTTGCTATAAAAGATTTTTTGCAAGAGTTATTAAATAATAGCACTAATCGATCGGGGAATGATGAACTGAATAAACTAATTGAAAATGAAACATTTAGCTATCCCAAACCTGAAAATTTAATTAAAAGTATTCTAGAAGTATCGACCAACGAAAATGATATTGTCTTGGATTACTTTATGGGTTCAGCCACTACTCAAGCAGTTGCTCACAAAATGAATCGTCGATACATTGGGATTGAACAGATGGATTACATTAATACAGTATCTGTCCCACGTCTTCAGAAGGTTATTGAAGGTGAGCAAGGAGGCATATCCAAAGATGTTGACTGGCAAGGTGGAGGAAGTTTTGTTTACGTTGAATTAATGGAGAAGAACCGTGGGTTCCTAAAATCTATTCGTGATACTAAAACCCAAGCGGAATTACATAGTGTGTTTGATTTTATGTTAAAAGAAGCAGAAATTGATTTCCGTGTTGACTTAGAAGCGGTTAAGGAAACGTTACATGAACTTTCATTTGATGACCAAAAAAGGACACTCATTAAAATCATTGATAAAAACCAACTCTACTACAACTACTCTGAAATTGACGATGAAAACGTTCGTGATTTAATTTCTGATAGTGACTATGCATTTAATAAAAGCTTCTATGATGAAGGTGGTGAATAATTATGGCAAAGAAAAAGAAACAGCTACCATTACCTTTATACGACGAAGTAAGAGAACTAAATGATAGTTTATTTAACGAGGAAGGTGCATGGGAAACACCTGAATATATTAAACAGAACATGGTACATACGTTTAGATACTATCAAGATGGGGCTTTACGCTTTTTTCATTATTCACAAGTAGCGAATGAGTTTCGTTTTAGAAATGTGAATCATGTGTTATTCAACATGGCAACAGGAAGCGGGAAAACTGACTTAATGGCTGGGCTTATCTTATACCTTTATCAAGAACATGGCTATCAAAACTTTTTATTCCTCGTAAATACAAATGGTGTATTAAACAAAACGATTGATAACCTTACAAATATGGCATCGGATAAATATTTATATACACCGCAAATTGAAATAGATGGGGAACGAATCGAAATTAGACAAGTTCCATCTTTCCCAAAAACGCAAAGTAAGAATACGATCTATTTAAAACTGGGAACCGTTCAACGGGTTTCGGCTGATATTTATACTCAAAAAGAAAATGCAATGGGTAAAGAAGACTATGCAAGAAATAAAGTCGTTATATTAGGAGACGAAGCACACCATTACTCGGCTTCTACTAAGTCGGAAAAAGAAACGGAACAATCATGGGAAAAAGCAATTTCAACGATCTTAAATGCCAATGAAGACAATCGTTTACTTGAGTTTACCGCTACTATCGACCTGGAAAATAAAAATGTCTATGAAAAATACAAAGACAAAGTGTTGTATCGCTATGCACTAGACCGCTTTATTCAAGATAAATATTCTAAGAATGTAAAGCGAATTCAGTCGAGCAATACAGACGTAGACAACATGTTGAATGTCGTTTTATTAAGCGAATATAGAAGAAAATATGCACTGGAAGAACATGGGGCATATATCAAGCCCGTTATCATGTTTAAATCACAGCGAGTTGATGCTTCTAATGCTGCACATGAACAATTCAATGAGTTAATCAATAATTTGACCGTTGAATCTTTAAAAGCATTCCTTAATAGACAAGCGCAAATCGCTTCTGAAGATGATAGTGAAACATTGGCATTTGCACATGAATATTACCGCCGACGTGAGGATGATTTAAGTGAAATCGTTCGTGATATGAAGCGTGAATTAGCTCCTAGCCGTATTATTAATGCCAATGATACAAGTCAATCGGGAATCTTAGAAAAAGGTCACTACGAAGCTCTAAACAGTTTAGAAAGCCCTACGAATTTGTATCGTGTCATTTTTGCGGTTGCTCGACTTACAGAAGGATGGGATGTTTTAAATCTATTTGATATAGTCCGTTTAAGTGATGATCCAAAAGCAAAAGGAACAAAAGCAACAACAATATCAGAAGCACAATTAATCGGACGCGGAGCTAGGTATTATCCATTTTTGTTAAATGGGGAACGTTCATTTACACGTAGGTTTGATGATGATAGTAAAGATAGCTTGATTTTAGAAACGATTCACTATCACACCATTAATGAGCCTCAATATTTGAAAAACTTAGTAGCTGCTTTAGATGAAATGAATTTACCAACAGGAGAGGACAAGAAAAATCCATTAATTGATGTAAAGGTGAAACCTATATTTAAACGGACGAACGTATGGAAACATGGCAAGATTTATTACAATGAAACGATTGAAGTCACTGATACCTACTACGATACGTTAGAAAAATATGGTGTTGATACAAAAAGTGATGTTGTTATTCCATATATATCTGCACTAAAAGAAGTGGGTTATAAAGACGATCAAGTTCAAGAGGACTATTCAAACGCTTATAATGTTGCTGTTACTTTTGATAAACGTTATCTCAATAAAATTATGAACCGATTGTCGTTCTATCATTTTTCTAACTTAAGAAAGTACATTCCATTGCTAAAATCGAGAGAAGAATTTTTAGGGGAGAAATGGCTAAACATTTATAATCGAACTATTTACGTTACGATTCCACGGACCATGGAAAGTAGCGTACTAACAGCTAATGAAAAGTTAAACATACTGGAGCGTTACTTTACTGATGTCGCTAAACAAATAAAATTAGGCTATAGTAAACAGCGTGGAACTGGTAAGTTTATTGGCTATCCAATTAAAGAGTACATTGCCAATTATCGTAAACGTGTACCGAACTATGATACAGGTAAAATGTTCATGCAAAATGATCCACAAACAGTACAGCGTTATGAGTTAAATGAAGATTACTTTGTGTATGATTCTGCAATTATTAACTTAACCGAAAAACAATTAATCGATAGAATTGCAGAAAGAGTTGAAGAATTACAAGAGGAATACTCGGATGTATATTTAATACGGATGGACGAAAATATGCATCGTGAATCAGCAAAGAACAACAAATTAAAATTACATCAATTTGGAAGTGGGCATGATGAAGTTAATTTAGCAGGATTCCAACCAGACTTTATTCTTTATTTACAAAACAGTGATTATTTTATTCAGATATTTATTGAGCCGAAAGGGCGAAATATTGAAGAAGAACAGTGGAAAGAAGATTTACTCACATACATTAATGAACACGAAGCAGAGATTGTCTTTGAAGATGAGACGGAAGAGGTAAAGATAAAAGGGGTTAAATTCTACACAATGAACGACGGTAGGGGAACGATAAGACAGATTGGTGAGATTGCACTGGGCAGACCGTTTAAAGGGTTGAGTGTTGAAAAATAAGTTGAGAAATTTATCTAAATGATGAGAGGTGTTAACAATGGATGCTGGAACGATTAGATTGCTAGAATTTTTATATCCACCTAAATCAGTATTTAGGATACCTGTATATCAAAGGAAGTATGAATGGACAGAAGAACAAGTAAACAAATATTTTCTTGATATAGAAAATATCGCTTTAAACGATGAAATCGAAGGGCACTTTTTAGGTACTGTAGTATTTGTGAAAAGTTCATTTCCTAATATGGGAAGTGATTATATTATTATAGATGGACAACAAAGAATAACCACGACATTTCTATTCTTAAAGGCACTCTATAATTCTATTGACAGCGAGAATACGAAATCAGATATAAAAGAAACCTATTTTGAAAATAGAAATGTTGATGAAGAGTTTAAATATAAGTTAATATCAGTTGAAGATGATCGCAAGGACTTCTTAGAATTATTAATTCACGATAAATATGATAGACCTTCAAAAATTCATATGAACTATAAACGATTAGTCTACTTAATTCAACATTCCAAAGCTACTAGTGAGCAGTTATTAAATGCACTTGAAAAAGTTAGAATTGTATATATTGAACTTGAACAAGGAAAAAGGGAAGAAAATCCACAAATCATATTCGAAAGTCTAAATTCTACTGGGCTATCGTTAACCGAATCTGATTTAATCCGTAATTTCTTGTTAATGAATGAAACACCGTCTGTACAAGAGCATTTATATAAGAATTACTGGTTATTAATCGAGGAGTTTTTAACAAATTCAAAAATACCTGATTTCATTAGAGATTATTTAACGATGAAAACTGCTGTTATTCCAAATAAAAATAAAGTGTACCAAAATTTCAAATATTATATGCATAAAAATAGTCTCAGCAGTGAAACAGTTTTACGTGATTTACTGAAATTTTCTGGTTATTATTCTAAGATGTTAAACCCAAAAAGTGACAATAAGATTATTCAAAATCACTTGATGGTAATCGTTCAATTAAAATCTACTGTTACCTACCCATATTTATTACGTTTATTTGACAATTACTATGGAGAAAAAGAAATTAGCACAGAGCAATTCGTTAATATTTTAACGATTATCAACTCCTATTTAATTAGAAGAGCTATCGTTAATTTTCCTACAAATGCATTAAATAAAGTATTTAGTAATCTCGGAAAAGAAGCAAATAAAAAGAAAGATATTCAATCAGAAGAAGATTCTGTCGCTGAATATTTATTAAGTAGGACAGGAAGTGCTTTATTTCCTAGAAATGAGAAATTAAAAGAAAGTATTCTTAACGAAGATATGTATAATCGTAATCATCGACTAGTTAAATTGATACTTAGTCAAATTGAAATACAAACACATAAGGAAATAGTAGATTTTGAAGAAGTTTCCATCGAACATATTTTACCAGCAACACTAACACCTAGTTGGAGAGTTGAACTCGGTGATAATGCGATTGATGATCACAAATTATATAAAGATGTATTAGGCAATCTAACTTTAACGAATTACAACGCTGAAATGTCTAATCAATCATTCAATGATAAAATTAGTTATTATAAAAATTCAAATATCAAAATAACTAGAGATATTTGTGATTATGATACTTGGAATAAGGACTCGATTCATAGTAGAGGATTGAAACTATATAAACAAATTTTAGACTTATGTCCGATACCCGAAGAAAAAGATAATGTTGGCAAAGTAAAAGAAGTAAAGAGTGATACATACTACTCTGTTTTTGAATTACTTTCTGTTACTGGTAAAAAACCCAAAACCCTAATGATTGATGATAAAGAGTTTGTAGTTAATTCATGGAAGAATACGTTAATTACTTATTTAAAATGGTTAGCGGATTTTGACTTAGAACAGTATTTAGAGCTTCCGAAACAAAAGGCATTTCAAAAACTATTATCTTATACAGATGAAGTTTTAAGAAAAGGTGAAAATGTTTTAAGTCTCTATGTTGAAACGAATTTAAGTGCACAATCAATTTATAATTATATTAGTTCATTAACGGAATTCTACGACATGGAAGACGATGTATTCATTCGATTAGATGTATGATATTGATCGAAGCCTTTATAATTAGTTGAACTCTATATATTAAGAGATTGTTTAGAATTCGAGTGATTAACAGCATTTATTGAGTGATTCCAAAATACAATTGCTCATATTTTTGCTCATACCATTTTTATTTTCTATTTAAGAGTATTATAGATTGATAGTAGAAACCCGATAATATCAAGGTTTTTTCAAGACTATTTTTCTCTATTCTATATAGTCATGAATGGGCGGCATGATGTAGGTTTAAGCCTTACATCTTTAGGAATAGTTTAGTCTATTTCTACCCTGTTTTACAACCGCTTTTGTGAAGCTGTTTCATGTATAAATAGTTAATATTGAGAAGGCTACTTCCTATTAAGGGGGTAGCCTTTTTTGTGCTTTTAAAATTTGCTTTCCAGGACTTTCTTAATGACCGTAGATTTAGGAATACAACCAAAATTAAGAAATAATTATTGAAAAGTTAAATAAAGAACTATGTGTAAAATAGTTCTCGGGGATTTGAAACAAAATTCTAGAAAAAAAAGAAAAGGCGCTCTATCATAAATGT
>NZ_JBHTKV010000032.1:0-29868 GCF_042678465.1 Oceanobacillus caeni
CCCGTTGGTCAAGCGGTTAAGACACCGCCCTTTCACGGCGGTAACACGGGTTCGAATCCCGTACGGGTCACCATTTTCAAGGAATGCATGTTAAGTATGCGACGTCCTGGGACTACGATTACTCGTCCCACCGTAAAAATTTATTACAACGCATGCACTAACACATCCTGTGTGTCGGAGGATTAGCTCAGCTGGGAGAGCACCTGCCTTACAAGCAGGGGGTCACAGGTTCGAGCCCTGTATCCTCCACCATGCCGGCCTAGCTCAATTGGTAGAGCAACTGACTTGTAATCAGTAGGTTGGGGGTTCAAGTCCTCTGGCCGGCATCATTTATTTAAATGGCTGTTCAAAAGGAGAATGAAAAGGACCGAGGTCGGCTAAGTGCGCAACATCTTGTTGCAACGCCGACATTAGCACGTCGTGTGCGTCGCAGTTCGAGACGGCGTAGCTTTGAGTAGCGGAACGTATGCAATTAATACGTGAGCAGACGCTTTTGCACGCCGGAAAAGTAATTTCTTTTCCAAGGAGCGGAAAAGAAAGCCAACTAGAAACGTCGAAGTGTCATTTTCACCGGACTTTTTGAACAACCTCTAAAAAATAAGTATTATAAATATAGATTGGGTAATAATATGGAGGGGTAGCGAAGTGGCTAAACGCGGCGGACTGTAAATCCGCTCCCTCTGGGTTCGGCAGTTCGAATCTGCCCCCCTCCACCACTAGAATCGTTGGGCCATAGCCAAGCGGTAAGGCATCGGGTTTTGATCCCGTGTACCCTAGGTTCGAATCCTAGTGGCCCAGCCATACGAGCCATTAGCTCAGTCGGTAGAGCATCTGACTTTTAATCAGAGGGTCGAAGGTTCGAATCCTTCATGGCTCACCATGAATTAACCAACAATTACTGAAATATCTTAATATAAACAAGGTCAAGACTATGGCCTTGTTTATTTGCATTTTAAGGTAACTTTTTACATAATGAATAAGATAGTCTTTTTTAACGAAAGGAAGAAAGAATAATTATCTTCTTCAGAATGAGTGCAATTCAGGCAACATTCTCCTAATCATTTAGCGAATGTTAATATAAGAAATATTAAAGGCGAACAAATACTAGTTTTTCTAAGAAAATGATGATAAATTATAGTATGATAAAAAAATAATTTAATTATGAATTTACCTATGCATGTTATAATAAATAGAAGAAATCTTTGAATCATTTTACACTGGTTTATTTGAATTTTTGTATATAAAAAGGATGATAAGTATGGATACTTCCAGAATTCCAGGATTTTATAATATGACTGTTCAAGAGCGGGTTGAAGTTTTGAGTAGGTTGCATGGACTTCAGGATGAAGATATTGAAAATTTAATAATTGATTCGTCATTAGATGTGGGTACAGCGGATAAGATGATTGAGAATGTTATCGGAACCTTTGAATTGCCGTTAGGCTTAGGGTTGAACTTCTTGATTAACGGTAAGGAATACGTAATTCCTATGGCTATTGAAGAGGCATCCGTAGTAGCTTCAGCAAGTCATATTGCAAAAATCGTGAGAAACGCTGGAGGATTTACTACGGAGTCGACCGAAAGAGTGATGATAGGCCAGATTCAAGTTGTAGGATGTTCAGACTTCATATTAGCAAAAGAAGAAATACTTCAAAATAAATCGGTTTTATTAGAAGCTGCGAATAATGCCTATCCAAGCATTGTTTCGAGAGGTGGAGGCGCAGAGGATCTTGACGTTAGAATTTTAAATGAGGGTTCTGACTCAGTTTATAGTCAAATGCTTATCATCTACCTTTACATTAATACATGTGATGCAATGGGAGCTAATATGATTAATACAATGGTTGAATCCATTGCACCGCTTGTTGAAGAAATAACTAAAGGCAAAGTATATTTGCGAATTTTATCGAATTATGCAGATAGATGTCTTGCGAAAGCACATTGTGTCATATCTCCAGAATTATTACAGACAGGAGATTTTTCTGGAGAAGAAGTACGCGACGGAGTAATTCATGCTTATCAATTTGCAGCATCGGATCCTTATCGGGCTGTAACACATAATAAAGGAATTATGAACGGTATTGATCCAATTGTTATCGCAACCGGAAATGACTGGAGAGCGGTAGAAGCAGGCGCTCATGCGTATGCAGCAAGAAATGGCCAGTATAGTTCTATGACTAATTGGTTTAAAGATGAAAATGGGAATTTAGTAGGCGAATTGGAATTACCAATGTCGGTTGGCACGGTTGGAGGGGCTACACGTGTTCATCCTCTAGCTAAATTTTCATTAGATTTATTAGGGGTAAAATCGGCTAAAGAGCTAGCGGAAGTTATTGTAGCTGTAGGATTAGCCCAAAATCTTGGTGCGCTCAAAGCCCTAGCAACAGATGGTATTCAAAAAGGACATATGGCATTGCACTCCCGCTCTGTTGCAATTGCGGCAGGAGCTACAGGGGAGATGATTGATATTATTGCTCAAGAATTAATTAAAGAAAAGCAAATCCGTGTTGGAAAAGCTAAAGAATTGGTGGAACAATATAAAAAATGAGTGCAGAAAAAGTAACAACAACAGAAAAGACGGCTATTGGTGTAGCTCATAGTAAATTAATATTAATCGGGGAGCATGCGGTTGTACACGGACAACCCGCTATTGCAATTCCTTTTCCATTAATAGGTGTTGAAACAGTTATTGAGCAGGTTTCAGGCTCTATTAAAATAGATAGTGCTTTTTATCACGGCCCGATGGTTCACGTCCCTGAATCATTACAAGGGATTGTTAGATGTGTAAATAGAACGTTAGACTATTTAGACATACCTAAACAAGACTTATTAATCCGTATTAGCTCTTCTATCCCTCCTGGAAAGGGCTTAGGCTCTAGTGCTTCAGTAGCCATTTCAATTGTTCGTTCCTTATTTGCTTTTGCGAATCGAACGTATTCTGAAGATGAGCTTTTGGAGCTAGCTAATATTGCAGAAACCTTTGCACATGGTCAGCCAAGTGGTATTGATACTTTGACAATTACGTCAAGATCACCAGTATGGTTTGAGAAAGACTTTCCAATCGAGTATCTCGATTTAAAAGAAGATTACTATTTTGTTGTTGCAGATTCAGGGCGGGTAGGCGATACTCGCTTATCTGTTGAGTCTGTTGCACGTTTGCTTAAATCAACTCCTAAAAGAATACAACGTAAATTGGAAAAGATCGGTGAATTAACTCATCAAGCAAAAAGTGCCTTAGAAAAAGCAGGAAAACATATTTTAGGTGGGTTACTTGATGAAGCTCAACGCGAATTAGAAGCTTTAGGGGTTAGTGATGCGGGATTAAATCGATTAATTAATTTAGCTCGGCAGGAAGGAGCCTTGGGAGCAAAATTAACTGGTGGAGGGAACGGCGGCTGTATTATTGCCTTAGCAAGAAATGAGGTTCATTCAAGACAGCTTGCTGAAAAGCTAAGGAAATACGGTGCACATGCCGTATGGCCATTTGTATTAAAAAAACAGAATTAATATAGGTTAAAGAGGAGATATAAAATGAAGGCTACAGCAAAGGCGCATACGAATATTGCTCTGATAAAATATTGGGGAAAAAGAAACGAAGAATTAATTTTGCCAACAAATAGTAGCTTATCTATCACATTAGATGGCTTTTATACAACTACTTCTGTAGCCTTTGATGAAGATCTTTCTGAAGATATATTCGTGCTTAATAATGAAGTGATTACCGGGGAAGCGTATCGTCGCGTTTCCCGGTTTCTCCATTTAATTAGAGAGACAGCAGGGAAACAGAATTTGTATGCAAGAGTAAATTCCGTTAATGAGGTACCTACAGCCGCAGGATTTGCCTCATCTGCTTCTGGTTTTGCAGCTTTAGCTGCTGCAGGAACTCGTGCTTTAGGATTGGATTTAACCCATGAGGATTTATCTCGAATAACTAGACAAGGGTCTGGCTCTGCTTGCCGCTCCATATATGGCGGGTTTGTGGAATGGAATATGGGAGAAAGAGAAGATGGTACGGATTCCCAAGCTATTCAAATACAAACAGAAAATCATTGGGATGTGCGTGTAGCTGCTGTTGAATTGAATTCTAAAATGAAAAAGATTTCCAGTAGAGCAGGGATGAAACGTACAGTGGAGACCTCGGCATTCTACTCTGGTTGGTTAGATAGTATTCCGAACGACTTAAAGGAAATTAAAGCAGGTATCGCAACAAAGGATTTCGAAAAAGTAGGCGCTGTTGCGGAGGCCAATTGTTTAAAAATGCATGCAACAACGTTAGGAGCGACTCCGCCATTCACGTATTGGCATGACACTACAATGAGAGTAATGCAGACGGTACAGGAAATGCGGGAAAAAGGTATACCAGCATATTTTACCATTGATGCGGGACCAAATGTTAAAGTACTCTATTTACCAGAAAACGAAGAACAAGTAGAGAGGATATTGAAAGATATTCCTGACGTTCAAAATGTAACTTTAAGTAAAATAGGACCTGGAGTAACCTATCTGTAGGGGTTGAATATATTGGTGAACAAATCTATATCCATTAAGACGCCTGGGAAATTAATGATTGCTGGCGAATATGCAGTATTACATCCTTCTGAGCATCTGGCTGTATTAGCTGTAAATCGTTTTGTTTATGCTGACATCAAGAAATCGGCTAAAAGTAGTTTGACATTATCAGATTTTCAGTTGGAAAACATTAAGTTTACGATTGAGAATAAAAAAGTAAGCATTCATACGGATAATCCGCGTATCAGTTTTGTTCAGAAAGCGATGACTATAGCAAGTACATATTTGCAAGAAAAGGGAGTAGCTTTATCACCCTTCCAACTAACGATACGTAGTGAACTTGATGATAAATCTGGGATTAAATATGGATTAGGATCAAGTGCAGCGGTTGTAACATCTGTTATAACTGCAATGTTAAAATTGTTTCTACCAGAAGAGCCTAGTAAGGATCTTATTTTTAGATTAGCAGCGTTGTCCCATGTTATTGCGCAAAAGAATGGTTCTGGAGCCGATGTTGCAGCTTCAACATATGGAGGAATATTAAATTACGCTTCATTTCAAGCGGAGTGGCTATTAGAAGAATATAATAGGTCTCTATCTATATCATCATTATTAGAAAGAGATTGGACTTATTTTTCTGTTGAACCATTAGAAATACCAGAACATATATATTTCTGTGTTGGTTGGACGGGAAAAGCTGCTTCTACCGCTGAACTAGTAGATAAAGTTTTACAATTAAAATTAGAAAAACCAAAACTCTTTGAGGAATTTCTCGAAAATAGTAGAGCGGCTGTTCGTACACTTTTTATGGGGTTAAAGCAATCGGACGAATCACTACTCTATAAAGGTGTAAAAGAAAATAGAAAAGCACTTGCTAAACTAGGACGGGATGCTAATGCACCTATTGAAACTCCTATGTTAGCAAAATTATGTGATTTAGCGGAAGAACTTGGTGGTGCTGGAAAACCATCAGGAGCTGGTGGCGGTGACTGCGGTATTGCTTTTATGCCGACAAAGGAAAAAGCGGAACAACTACTAAAGGTTTGGGAAGAGAATGGGATCAAGCCATTAAGCATAAAGCCCAATCATAGTGGTGCTACTGAGATAAAGAATAATAACTAGATTAAAAAACACCTGATTATTCCAAATTGGAAAATCAGGTGTTTTATATATCCAAACGCCTAAAACAATGCAGTTACGATAGGCGCCATTTTATTTTTAAACAACCTTGGTCCTTTTCAACCTTCTTTTTGAACACGCACTTTAATATATAAAAATTGTATGCTTTTAGTTATGTTAGTAAGTTCTTGGTGAGAAGCATTATATAAGTTTTTGATATAGATTAATTAATTCATCAAGCTTCATACTAGAAGAAACAACAGCCTCGGAAGTCAAATCATGATTATTACTTAATAAAATCATTTCTTTTCGACATTTTTCAATTTTTTCTAATAAAATATGTTTTGTCACCAAAACTTACCTCCTATCTAGTATACTATATTATGAAAATATCCCAATAAAAGCAAACTTAAACTAAGTGAAACTATGACATTTTTTTTGTGACTATATTAAATAATTATTTTATTAAAAAAGGAAACCTTATGTATAACCTGTTCGTAATATAAATACCGCAAAATAAGCGGAGGTACGTTAATGGAACAATTAATTAGAGAAAAAATTAAACGAGTTAAAAAAGGTGATCAAGCAGCATATAGCATGATAGTTGATTTCTACCAGGATAGAATCTATCAACATTGCTTTAGAATGCTTGGTAACAAACATGAGGCGGAAGACATCGCTCAAGAGGCATTTATTCGCGCTTATATTAATATTGATTCATTTGATGAAAATAGGAAATTTTCAACATGGTTATATAGAATAGCTACTAATTTAACGATTGATCGAATCAGAAAGCGTAAACCAGATTATTACCTTGATGCAGAAATTAAAGGGGCAGAAGGTTTGACGATGTATTCCCAGCTTTCTTCTAATGATCCTCTACCAAGTGAAGAAGTAGAAAGTTCAGAATTAAACCATTATATTCATCAAGAGATTTCTGAATTACCACCGAAGTATCGTAGTATTATCATTCTTCGTTACTTAGAAGAGTTTTCCCTTCAAGAGATTGCAAGTATTTTGGATATTCCAATTGGAACGGTTAAGACTAGGATTCACCGAGGAAGGGAAGCTTTGAGAAAAAGGCTTCGTCACGTGTAAAGGAGTGTAACCTATGGAGATTCATAAAGAAAAGATTATACTTATGCACCAGTATTTAGATGGAGAAATAGATAAAATAAAAGAAATGGAACTATTTACTCATATTGAAAAGTGTGAGGCTTGTAGAAATCACTTCGAAGAGTTAACACAAAGTATTAGTATGATACAAAGTGCGGAAAATATTCAGGCACCATCTGGATTTACGAATAATGTTATGCGTAAACTACCTAAAGAAAAGAAACGTATTAAATACAAACGATGGTTTCAAACACATCCTATTTTAACAGCTGCAGCAATTTTCTTTATTTTAATGCTTAGCGGTGTATTTTCACAATGGAATCAAAATAACGAATTAGTCGTATCCAAACAGGAAGACCTCATTGTTCAGGGGGATACTGTGATTGTGCCAGAAGATGTTGTCGTAGATGAGGACCTAGTTATTCGAAATGGGGACTTGTTAGTAATGGGTGTTGTTGATGGGGATGTAACTATCATTAATGGAAAGTTAATTAATGAAAAACCGATAAATGGAAAACTGATGGCTTCTGTAGGTGAAGTTAATGGAGAACTACAAATTGTAGACAGAGCTTTTGAATGGTTGTGGTTTCAAGTAAAAACCTTATTTAAAAATGTTTTTGCATTTTCAGCAGGGTAAGAAAGAATTAGTTCTTTTATCCTGCATGACTGCCAACTAAAGGCATTTGCCCCAGATTAATAGCGAATTCCAGTTTTTCTAATAGTGCTGTTCAAGGAGGAAGTGTCATTTTACCTGGACTTTTGAACAACCTCTAATAATTAGATAGATGAATCGTTCTAAAATTCACATATTGCTTTCTATCTATAGGTATATTTTGTTATAATAACAGCATGTTTAAAAAATAAATTGTTAATTTTACTAAACTTTTTTGGCAGGTAGGAAAGGATAGAAATCTTTCCAGTCTGGGGCTTCGATTACTCGCCCCATCGTGAAGATTTGCATAAGTGCAACTACGGCATTCGCTAAAGCCAAAGCGAATGCTAAGTTTTCTAATAAAGTAAAAAAGGATGTGTGCCGCATGCTTGATGGGGGATTGGATTTTCTCGATCTACTTAGATTAGGCGTAGATATTACTCTCGTCTGGTATGTATTATATAAATTAATGATGTTAATACGGGGTACGAAAGCAATCCAACTCCTAAAGGGGATAGCTGTCGTATTACTTGTATGGGCGATAAGTAATGTCTTTAATTTACAAACATTACAATGGCTGACAAACCAGGCAATTATTTGGGGTTTTCTTGCAATTATTATACTCTTTCAACCTGAACTTAGAAGGGCTTTAGAACAATTAGGAAGAGGTAATTTGTTTTCCAGAAGTTCAAAATCAGAGGAAGAGATTATTGCTAAAAATATAGAATCTATCGTTGAATCTTGTAAATATATGGCGAAACGAAGAATAGGTGCTTTGATAACGATAGAAGGCGAGACTGGAATCGGTGAATATATGGAAACCGGAATTTTGGTAGGTGGTAATTTAACACACCAATTATTAACCAATATTTTCACACCAAACACCCCTTTACATGATGGTGCAGTAATTATTAAAGATGGGAAAATTATGTCAGCTGCATGTTATCTTCCGTTATCCGAAAGTCCATTTATCTCAAAAGAGTTAGGAACTAGGCACCGTGCCGCTATGGGGATAAGTGAGGTAACAGATGCTTTAACTGTTGTGGTATCAGAAGAAACAGGTGCCATTTCATGTACAAAAAATGGTGAATTGCATAGAGATATTAATGAAGAAACATTAAAACAAATGCTTAATGCCCATCTGTCATACATTGAAGAAGCCTCCAAAAAGAAGATTAAGAATCGGAGGGAAGATGTAAATGGATAATTGGTTTAAAAGCAAATGGTTTGTTCGTTTAGTTTCATTATCCTTTGCTGTCATATTATACATCTTTGTAAATACTACCGTTAATTCTACCCATACGGATTCTGCTGTTTCAAGAAGTAATACAGAAACCCAAACGCTAGATGATGTTCCTGTAGAAATTAGGATGGATAATGACAATTATGTTGTAAGTGGTGTACCAGATTTTGTGACGGTATCTTTAGAAGGCCCACCAAATTATTTACGTCCTATTGTTTTACAACGAAACTTTGAAGTATTTGTTGATTTGGAAGGATTGGAAGAAGGAGAACATACTGTAGAAATTGAACATGATGTTTCCAATCAATTAAAAATGACTATTGAGCCAAGTGAAATTGATGTCTATATTGAAGAAAAGGCAGAGAAGAATTTTGAGGTCTCCGTAGACTTTGTTAATCAAGATAAATTACCAGCTGGTTATGAACTTGGTGACTATACGATTAATCCTTCAGAAGTAACGATAACAAGTTCGCGTAACATTATTGAACGTATTGGGGTAGTGAAAGTATTTGTCGATGTTGCTGGAGTTAAAGAGCCTATAGAAAACCAAGAACTTCCTGTAAATATATATGACGTACAGGGTAACGTTCTTAATGCTAATGTTACTCCGGAGAAGATTAAAGTATCGACGGAAGTAAATCATCCAAGTAAAAAGGTGAAATTAGATATTAAAACAAAAGGTGAACTACCTAAAGGATATTCACTAATTTCATTGAAGCCCAAAATAGAAGAAGTGGAAGTTTTTGCAACAAGTGATATACTTGCAGGCATAGAGTCTATTTCCACAGAAGAGATTGACCTGTCCCAAATTAAAGAGACAGGGGTAATTAAGGTGGGACTTGCTTTACCCGAAGGTGTAGTTGTTCCTGGTAAGGATACAATTGAAGTGGGTGTAGAGCTAGAACAAACAAAAACATTAGAGGATGTTCCTGTTCATGTTGATGGAATAGATGGACAAGCTGTAGAATTTTTAAAACCTAAAGATAAAAAGATGGACGTCACGTTAGTAGGAAATGAAGCAGAAGTTGGTGGAATTACGAAGGACGATATTCGATTATATGCTAATGGATCTGGTTTAAACAAAGGGCAGCATAATTTGCCGGTGGAAATAGAGATGAAGGCTGAATCTGATGATATTTCTATTTCGACCGAACTGGAACAAATTCAGGTTGATATTGAATAGTCTGGTTACAACCCCTATTAACACCTGAATTGGAAATAAAGGAGAGGTAAGACATGGGAAAATATTTTGGGACAGATGGGGTAAGAGGTATAGCAAATAAAGAGCTTACTCCAGAATTAGCTTTTAAATTAGGCCGTGCTGGTGGCTATGTACTAACACAGCAAACTGAAAAACCGAAAGTAGTAATAGGTCGTGATACAAGAATTTCCGGTACCATGTTAGAAAATGCGCTAATTTCTGGACTTCTTTCCATTGGAGCGGAAGTGATGAGGCTGGGGGTTATCTCAACCCCGGGAGTAGCTTATCTAACTAAAGCGTTAAGCGCACATGCAGGAGTCATGATTTCCGCATCTCATAATCCTGTTGAAGATAACGGAATTAAGTTCTTTGGCCCAGATGGGTTTAAACTAAGTGACGAGCAAGAAGATCAAATTGAAGAAATTATTGATGGAGAGGATAAGCTTCCTCGCCCAATAGGAGGAGATATTGGGATAATCAATGATTACTTTGAAGGTGGTCAAAAATATCTATCCTTCTTAAAAGATACGATTGATAACGACTTTGAAGGAATAACCATTGCAGTTGATTGTGCTCATGGTGCAACTTCTAGCCTTGCAACACACTTATTTGCAGATCTAGAGGCAGAAATCTATTCTATCGGCTCTAGTCCAAACGGTTTAAACATTAACGATGGAGTGGGGTCTACACACCCTGAGAAGCTTCAAGAATTTGTCCAGGAAAAAGGCGCTGACATTGGCTTAGCTTTTGATGGTGATGGTGATCGTTTAATAGCTGTAGATGAAAAAGGAAATATTGTAGATGGCGACCAAATTATGTATATTTGTAGTAAATTTTTAAATGAACGCGGCCTTTTACGCCATAATACAGTCGTTTCAACCGTTATGAGTAATATCGGATTTTATAAAGCTCTTGATGAAAATGGAATTAAAAGTAGTAAAACTGCTGTGGGAGACCGTTATGTCATGGAAGAAATGCGTAAAGGCGGTTATAATCTTGGCGGAGAACAGTCTGGTCATATCATTTTCCTAAATTACATAACAACAGGTGACGGAATGCTTTCTGCCCTTCAGCTTGTAAATGTAATGAAAGAAACTGGAAAAGCCTTATCAGAGCTTGCGGCAGAAATGACAATTTATCCTCAGGTTTTGAAAAATGTGAAAGTAACCAATAAGGAAGAAGCATTGAACAACTCACAAATTCTTAAAGAAGTAGAAGCAGTGGAGCACGAATTAGGTGAAAACGGCCGTGTTCTTGTACGTCCATCTGGAACAGAACCATTAATCCGTGTCATGGTAGAAGCTTCAACGGAAGAAGAATGTGAAAAATACGTAGACCGTATTGTAAAAATAGTAGAGGATTTATTTGGTCTTAAATAAAATAAGAAAACTGCTCCAAGAAAAGCTGGAGCAGTTTTTTTATTTTATCTGATAAAACATTATATAGAAAATCAAAATTACCTAACATGTTCACAAGAAAGACATATTATACATAAATTAATATGATCTACTCGAAGCTTTTTATTGACCGAAGGCGTTTTCATTGGGTAGAATAAATTAAGTCTAAAGCTGATTTAATATAGAATATGTTTTAGGCTTATTTCTATATGGAAAGGAGCATAGTAGTTACTTTATTTTAAAGCGCCAGGACTATTTTCCGGACGACAGGGGAAAATAGTTGACGAGGTGGAGGTTATCGAAGTTTCGGCGGATGCCTCCCGATTGCACATCTCAATCGTTTAGCTTTGTTCCAAAAACAATAAGGCGACTTATTGCACAAAGGAATGATGCAAGATGACTATGAAAAAAATACGAGAAAGGGGCAGAAAAGCGCCCCAAGGATTAATATTAATAAGTATAACGTTTGTCTGCCCCTATCATAGGAGGACAATGAAATGTGCGGAATTGTAGGTTATATAGGAAATAATGATTCAAAGAATGTTTTATTACACGGATTAGAAAAATTAGAATATCGTGGCTATGACTCAGCAGGTATTGCTGTTTTGAATGAAGAGGGCGTTCATCTTACGAAAGTTAAAGGTCGTATTGCTAAATTGAAAGAAAGTGTGGATGACTCCGTACAAGCAACGATGGGGATTGGTCATACTCGTTGGGCAACACATGGAATCCCAAGTATAACAAATGCACATCCACATCAAAGTACATCAGGTAAATTCACAATTGTACACAATGGTGTAATTGAAAATTATCAAGACTTAAAGAGAGAATATTTAAGTGATGTTACGTTCCTAAGTGAAACAGATACAGAAGTTATCGTTCAATTAATCGATAAATTTTATCAAGAACATCAAGACACACTTACAGCTTTTCGTAAAGCGATGGAACTTTTAAAAGGTTCTTATGCAATCGGAATGATTGATGTCGATGATACGGAAACACTATATGTTTCTAAAAATAAGAGTCCATTATTGATCGGTTTAGGTGATGGATTTAATGTCATTGCGAGTGATGCAATGGCTACACTTAAAGAAACCAATCAATATCTTGAAATTAATGATAAAGAAATTGTATTAGTTACACGTAATCATGTGCAAATTCAAAAACTAGATGGTACAGTTGTGGAACGTGAACCGTATACGGCACAAATTGATGCAAGTGATATAGAAAAGGGAACCTACCCACACTATATGTTAAAAGAAATTGATGAACAGCCAATTGTTATTCGGAATATTATTAAGGAATATCAAGATGAAAATAACGAACTAAAACTTAATAATGATATTCGTAATGCAATGAAGAAAGCAGATCGAATTTATATTATAGCAGCAGGAACGAGCTATCATGCAGGATTAGTTGGTAAGGAGCTATTGGAAAAACTAGCTAGCATTCCAACCGAGGTCCATGTTGCAAGTGAGTTTTCTTATAATATGCCATTGCTTTCTGAAAAACCTTTATTTATTTTCCTCTCACAAAGTGGTGAGACAGCAGATAGCCGTGCTGTATTAGTAAAAATTAAAGAACTAGGATACCCAGCACTAACGATTACAAATGTGCCAGGTTCCACCCTTTCTCGTGAAGCTGATTATACACTACAGCTATATGCTGGCCCAGAAATTGCTGTTGCTTCAACTAAAGCATATACTGCTCAAATTGCTGTACTTGCTATTTTGGCAACAGACACAGCAGCTGTTAAAGGAAAAGAAATAGAAATAGATTTGATTAAAGAGTTAGCAATTGTTTCTAGTGCGATGGAAGTTTTAACAGATGAGAAAGAAGAAATTGAACGTTTAGCTGCAGAGTATTTACCAACAACTCGCAATGCCTTTTTCATCGGAAGAAGCGGAGATTATAATGTTTCTTTAGAAGGTGCACTTAAATTAAAAGAAATCTCCTACATTCAGGCGGAAGGCTTTGCTGGTGGAGAGCTTAAACATGGAACCATTGCTTTAATTGAAGAGGGAACTCCAGTTATTGCAGTTACCACGCATGAAAATGTAAACTATTCTATTCGTGGTAATGTTCAAGAAGTAGTAGCTCGTGGTGCGAATGTTTTAATAGTTAGTATGAAAGGTTTAGAAGAAGACACAGATGCTTTTGTCTTGCCAAAAGTTCATGAACTTCTAACTCCATTAGTAAGCATCATACCTTTACAATTATTGGCATACTACGCAGCATTACATCGTGACTGTGATGTAGATAAGCCAAGAAACCTTGCGAAAAGTGTAACAGTAGAATAAATTAATTTTAGAGGATACTTGTGGTTGTCCCTATAAAAAATTAACGTTCCTTAAATAAAATTAATGTTCCCAATCCGAGGGTCTTTCCGGTGTTTTCCCGGCAGACCTTTGGATTTTTTTACGCAAAATTCGTTGGGGGCCCAATCATAATCCAATATCAATTTGCTTTTCAATTGAATTTACGATATTTCATTCTTCAATAATTGCCTAATAGATAAACTTGTTTCTTCTAAATATTCCTCTGATGATTTGCTGCTATTCTCTTTCCAATCTAATGAAGCTCCGTAAATCATCCAACTTAATATAGTTGCAAGCACCCTTAACTTATCATCACTTTGATTTTGATATTTTTTTGCTAGTGAATGCAAGATGATTTGTTCAAGCTCCTTTTTCATTATGGCTTCATACTGGTACATATCCCCGAGACTAAAGAACCGTTTTAGGAAAAGTACCATACTATTGCTGGGAATGATTGGATGTGTTTTGTATAATTTTTATGGACTACATTACAGTAACAATCCAAACCTTATGGAGGTAACGCTGCGTGAAATATAAATTTGCAATCATTGTGATACTTACAACGCTGATTTTAGGAGAATGCAATATGAGTAATGGAAAAGAGTCCCTCTCCCCTTCTGAGATGGATCCGAATGATTTACCTAATGTGCCGGCATTTCAAGATGAATACACAAGAGAATATATGCAGTCTACTGACCAAGTTAAAAGTGGCTACTACCCATTGATTTCAAAGACAAATGGTTTCACTCTTCATTTCCCTGAAGATATGGTTATTGATGATACAAGTAACGCACAGCCAGACGAACTATATGAATCCCTCATGTTCCATTATGAAGACAATGATATAGCAGCGATGGATGAATTCACCATTCACTATATCAGCCCTGTATCTGACATTGAATGGAGTAAAGATTATATGAACAGAAGAGCCGGCCAGGAACTAAATTTCGAAAAACTAGAAGCGGATTATGAGAATCAGTACATTGAAATAACAGAAATTAAACTATATTCTTGCTGGAGGGGTAGATAGCCTTTGGTCCAATGTATTTCTGTCTGGGTTAGGAGATGCAGGGGCACTAGCTACGAAAGGGCCGAAAGACTTTACAACATGGTCTCGTCCGTTCGATAAAGAGCGGACAGGAATGGTAATGGGAGAAGGGGCAGGTTTGTTTGTCCTAGAACCATTAGAACGTGCCAAGGCAAGAGGGGCGCATATTTATGCAATACTAAAAGGTTACGGGGCTTCCAATGATGCTTATCATGATACGTCACCAGACCCTGAAGGAACCAGCGCCGCATTGGCAATTGAGCGAGCGCTTCGTTCGTCAGGATTAACTCCTACTGATATTGATTATATTAATGCACATGCGACGTCAACACCAGCTGGAGATATTGCAGAAACGAAGGCATTAAGACTTATCTTCGGGGAAAAGCTTGATGAAATACCTGTCAGCTCCATTAAAGGAAGTGTAGGTCATTTACTTGGTGCAGCGGGAGCTATTGAGAGTATTGCGTGCATAAGAGCACTAGAAACAGGGATACTTCCTGCAACACTTCATTCTAATATTCGTGATGAACAAGCACCGTTAGATATCATTCCAAATAAGAGCCGCAAGCAGCGTATTACAACAGCGATGAGTAATTCATTTGGCTTTGGTGGTCAAAATGGAATTCTTATTTGGCAAGCTCCTTAATGAATGAAATGATGAATGGAGAGATAGAAGATGCTAGAAACTTGTTTAAGTGTAGAGCAAAGAAGAGAGGCTTTAAAATCGGCTTATCCTAAATGGGAGAAACGGACAATTGCAGCCCACTTTGAGAGGCAATGTCAGCATTATCGGGATTATCCGCTGATTATGATGCCAGAATATACGGTGACATACGAAGAGATTTGGAAAAGGTCACGACGTTATGCCAAAGCAATGATTCATCTAGGTGTACAGCCGGATGATCATGTCGCTATCTTAATGGAAAATGATCCAGATTACATCGCCTTATTTATTGCTTCTTCGATGATTGGAGCTATTGTTGTTCCGTTGAATACACAGCTCCAAAAGGAAGAGTTGACCTATATGCTTCGTCAATCGGATACAAACTGGCTTTTCTTACATCAAGTTGCGAATAAGCAAGAACATGCGGAATCATTAAAAAGCGTAATTGCAACCCTCCAGGGGGATGCGGAAAGTCCTTTTAAACAGGCTGTTTGTATTCCAATGAAGAAGGAAGAAGCTCCAGCAATTTACCAAGATTGGAATCATTTTGTAAAGGGAGCCGAAGCGGTAGAGAATGCGGTTGTTGATCAACGTATGCAGGAAACAAATGATCCCGATTCCTGTGCTGCGATTATTTATACGTCAGGATCTACTGGCTTACCAAAAGGTGTGATGCTTACTGATGATATGATGCTGCGTTCCGGATTCGCGACTTGTTGTACAAGAGCTTATGAGACAGGAAGGTGAATTTATGCACCGTTGCCGATGTATCATGTTTATTTTCTACAAGAAGGTTTATTTGCAGCCTCCTTTTTAGGTGGAGGGATGGTTACCTGTCAAGCCTTTCAGCCACTGCAATCATTGGAATTGATGGAAAAATACAAAGTTCATGATTTTCTGGCGGTTCCTTCGATGCTGGTAGCTTTATTGAATCGACCAGAAATTAAAAATACTAAACTGAATCATCTCTATGCGTTGTTATGTTGTGCCGCTCCATCACCAGTTCCTCTTTGGAAACGTGCAGTAGAAGAGCTGGAAGTGACAGAGATTGGTACAGGCTGTGGAGGAACAGAAGCATCCTCTACAACAATGCTGACAGAAATCGGTGATCCTTTAGAAATTATATCGACAACTGTTGGAAAGGTGAAAACAGCAGGAGTGGCTGGGGATCCAGATTTTGGAGATAAAAGTGTAACATACAAGGTCATTGATCCAGATTCTGGGGAAACCTTACCAAGCGGCTCCGTTGGTGAGTTAGCAGTTCGAGGCAACGTTGTAACAAAAGGCTATTATAAAAAACCAGAGGAAACAGCTTTTGCTATTGATGAAGAAGGCTATATTCGTAGCGGTGATTTGGGAACCATTGATGAGAATGGCTATATCCGGTTATTAGGAAGAAGTAAAGACCTCTACAAGGTATCTGGAGAAACCGTAGCTCCAAAAGAGGTAGAGGACGTTATATCAATGCATCCTGCTGTCAATCAAGTATATATTGTTGGTGTACCGGATAAGTTAACAACAGAAACTGGTGCAGCGTTCATTGAATTAAAAGAAGGGGAAAGCTGCTCGAAGCAAGAAATCAGAAACCTGTGCCGGGAACGTGTAGCCCGTTTTAAAATACCGAGACATATTTGGTTTGTGGAGGACTCCGAATGGCCACTGACGGGAACCGGGAAAATTCAAAAGTTTAAATTACAGGCGATTGCAGAAGAAAGATTGAAAAAAGTAAAACAGACTGGAACAAAATAAACTTGTTTCAGTCTGGGTTCGAATAATAATCGAATATAGAAACGTATCTAAAGACTTCGTGGCTATAGTTAATACACAACAAGCAATAAAACGTCTTGATTTTATTATGTATGGCCGCGTTAATATAATGAAATTACCCAACCTGGATTTTTTGAGACTTTAACTGTATATCATTGTACCATAAATGTATATATGTTAATATATTCATATAAGGATAATCAATTTATAATTATATTCTGTATGAGATGATGCAAGGAGGTTAGGGAATAAAATGGAGGACTTTGGAAATGAAAATGGTCTTACTCAAGATTTAGATAGCGAAACAATATTTATCGTTTCACAAACTTTTAAAGCATTAGGGGATCCTACAAGAATCCGAATTCTTAATTTACTTTTTAAAAAGGAATGTTCTGTAAACGAAATTGCAGATACTTTAGATATCCGACAATCTACCGTATCTCATCAATTACGGTTTTTGAAGAACTTACGGCTTGTAAAATACCGCCGCGAAGGAACAACACTTTACTATTCCCACGATGATGCTCATGTTATGCTTATCTTGCAACAAATGATAGACCACGCTTGTCACAGTTAGTTTTGACATTTACATATTTAAGTAAGTGGCAAGCGATGTAAAATATATTGTTATATGCATATATATAAATATAAGGGGGGCTTATAATGGGACATGACCATGGACATGATCATACACATGGCGCAAATAAAAAAGTGCTATTAATATCATTTTTAATCATTACCGTTTATATGATTGTGGAAGCGATAGGGGGCTACTTAACAAATAGTCTTGCCCTTTTAGCAGATGCCGGTCACATGCTAAGTGACGCTATTTCATTAGCGATTGCATTAATTGCGTTTAAATTAGGAGAAAAAGTAGCGAGTAAAAGTAAGACATTTGGCTACAAGCGATTTGAGATTTTAGCTTCTGTATTAAATGGTGTGACGTTAATTGTTATTGCTTTGTTTATTTTCTATGAAGCAATTGGGCGCTTCGCAAACCCGCCTGAAGTCGCAACAACAGGAATGTTGACTATCAGTATCATTGGCCTAGCTATTAATGTTCTTGTTGCGTGGATTATGGTACGTGGCGCGGATGTAGAGGAAAACTTAAACATGCGTGGGGCTTATCTACATGTAATAAGCGATATGCTTGGATCTGTCGGAGCGATTATTGCTGCACTGCTTATCATGTTCTTCGGCTGGGGTTGGGCGGATCCACTTGCGAGTGTCATTGTCGCCATTCTTGTATTAAGAAGTGGTTACCATGTGTCTAAAGCAGCGATTCATGTTCTCATGGAAGGAACACCAGAAAATGTTGATGTTAATGATGTTATTCAAACCATTGAAGAAGTAAACGGGATTCAGAGCATTCATGATTTACATGTTTGGACAATTACTAGTGGACTAAATGCACTTTCCTGCCATGCTGTGGTCGATGATCAGCTAACGATTGCAGAAAGTGAGAATGTGTTACGCAAGATTGAACACGACCTTGAACATTTAGGGATTATGCATGTAACGATTCAACTAGAGACAGAGGCACATAAACATGACAACTCAATTCTTTGCAAAATAAAAAACGAACCGTCACATCATCACTAAGAATCATGGTTAAATGTAAAATGATGATAGCTAAAGTGGCAAACGATTATTGAATACCCCATATCCCCCCTCAAGCTTCTTAGGAACAAAGAAGGTAGGTGGGAGATCAACTGCCTGTAAAGGTCCGATAAGAGCGACTAACCATCAGTGGTGGATGAAGGAAAGCCTAATTTCTCGTTATTTTAGCTTGAAATTAGGCTTTTTTTATGCTGTATTTCTTTAAAGTCGTGACTACTGTTTCATGACAGAATCAAATGTCTGCCCTACAATCTGCATCGCATTCCGTTTACTGGTTACCGTTGGAGATTCACATTAACACATATGTTATAGAACGGTTAGAGAAAAGGAATCTAGAAAGCATTTCAGAATTAGTGATAACTTTCTCGAGGATAATGAAATAAATTTTTCATTTGACAATACCCAATGGGGGTATGTTAACATTAAGGCAAATAAAAAAGGAGGTAATGCAAATAGCAAATAAAACACGGTGTAGAAAGCGTAAAAGTTCATTTGCAAGATGGGAAAGTAGACGTAACCTTTGATCCAAAAAAGGTGGACTTGAAAGATATTACAGAAGTTATTGAAGAACAAGGCTACGATGTTGCATAAGTAGGGTGGTCGAGCTTCTGTAGCATATTCTCTTTTTTAAAAAAATATACCCTTGACCGGTATGTGAATAATAATGGACCTGAGCTTTTTTAGGTATTTTGTGTATGCTGTTGGTTATCCTAGTTTATGGAATAATTACTGGGAATAATCCACTTCAAAGTGGGGAATTAGAAGTAAATAACCAACATGAATATTCAGAAGTTCAAAAGGAGGAAGTCTTAGAATCTGATCGCTGTAACATTAAATTCACTCGAGTGGAGGATAGGGATAATGAAAAATAAAAAACTATTAATTGGATTTTTTTCTTTAATGCTAGCTTTTGTTTTAACGGCTTGTGCAGGAAATGATGAAACGACACCTAAAGATAATAAAGGTACAGAAAGTGAGTCGAATGAAAACATGGATTTGAATGAAGAAGCTTCTGATTCCGCGGAAGAGGGAATGGATCACTTAGAGATGAATCATTCAAGTTCAGGTGAAGTTCCGGAAGATTTAAAAGTTGCAGAGAACGCAACTTATCCAGTTGGAAGTGAAGCCGTTATGCATGCAAATCACATGAAAGGAATGGATGGTGCCACAGCAACCATTACAGGTGCATTTGAGACAACGGTTTATGCTGTTTCCTACACCCCAACAACTGGTGGAGAGCCTGTAGAGAACCATAAATGGGTTATTCATGAAGAAATTGAAAATGCTGGAGAAAAACCATTTGAAGTTGGCGATGAAGTGGTATTAAATGCGGATCATATGGAAGGAATGGATGGCGCTACAGCTACGATTGACTCAGCAGAACCAACAACCATTTACATGGTGAGCTACACGGATACAGAGACTGGTAAGGAAGTGGAAAATCATAAATGGGTAACGGAGGCAGAACTTTCACCGGTAGAATAAATTAAGCTAAGGGATGTTTGTACTCGCACAACGCGTGATGGACCTTTTAGTATTGTTCAGCGGCGTTCTGTGAGTAGATATATCCCTCTAAAAAATTATACCCTACAATTGCTGCCTATTCACAAATGGGTAAAAAAAGAGAGATATTTTTTTAATTCTGGAAGAGGGTCGGCAAGGATCATTTTATAAGTTAATATAAAGTTCTTTAAGTAGTTGAGTGCTGATATTTCGAGCACGCGTCCCGATTTCCGAGCATGAGTACTGATATCCTGGTGCTTTACTGGCACTTCTGTTTACTCGCTCACCTCAACAGAGAAAATGAATCGTCTAAAGTGATATAAATACAACTCATATTTACTTGTATAGTTAATAAGAATGTGGATAATTTTAAGAACGTACAGTAAAAGAAGCCTCAGGATTTTATTCAACGGGCCTGGTCTTAATATTTCCAAGGTATTTTTATTGACAAATATACCATATGTGGGTATAGTATAAGTATAAAAGAAAAGGAAGTGATTCATTTGGAAAAATTCTTACATGATCATCCAAGTAAACCAAGATCACAAGATGAAAAACAAAAAGTTATTAATCGTTTAAAACGAATAGAAGGTCAAGTTCGTGGAATACAGAAAATGGTGGAAGATGATCGCTATTGTATGGATATTTTAGTACAAATAAGTGCCATTCAATCCGCCTTAAAAAATGTAGGTTTCGCTGTCACTGAACGACATATCAACCATTGTGTCAGTGATGCGATCAAACAAGGGGAAGGTAAAGAAGCCATTGATGAATTGATGGGAGTATTAAAACAGTTTTCTAAGTAAGGGGGGATCTATGATGAGTGAAACAAATCATGCAACACTTGGGGTAACAGGAATGACTTGTGCTGCATGTTCCAACCGGATTGAAAAAACTTTAAATAAAATGGACGGTGTGGATGCCCAGGTTAATTTAACGACAGAAAAGGCAACTGTAGAATATGATCCTGATAAAACATCTATAGAAGATATTACGAAGAAAATTGAAAATGTCGGCTATGGTGTTTTAATGGAAAATGCTGAATTAGATGTGTTTGGAATGACCTGTGCAGCTTGTTCGAACCGAATTGAAAAGGTATTGAATAAGCAAGAAGGAGTAAAGCACGCAACGGTTAACTTAACAACAGAAACTGCATCGATTGAATATAATCCAGGGCTCACAGATGTCAAAGCATTGATTGAAAAAATCAAAAATGTGGGTTATGATGCGAAGCCTAAAGCGGAAGCAGCTGAAAAGCAAACGCATAAAGAAAAGGAACTAAAGCATCAGAAAACGAAATTAATCATTTCAGCCGTATTAGCTGCACCGCTATTAGTAACCATGTTGGTTCATTTATTTAATATGACCATACCAGATATATTCATGAATCCGTGGTTCCAATTTGCTTTAGCAACACCTGTTCAATTTATCATCGGTTGGCAATTTTATGTTGGTGCCTATAAGAACCTTCGTAATGGTGGAGCCAACATGGATGTGCTTGTTGCACTAGGTACGAGTGCTGCTTATTTTTATAGTTTATATGAAGCATTCAAGACCATTGGCAACCCTGAATATATGCCGCATTTATACTTTGAAACGAGTGCTGTATTAATTACGTTAATTTTATTTGGTAAATATTTGGAAGCAAGAGCAAAAAGCCAGACAACGAATGCACTATCTTCTTTACTTAATTTACAAGCAAAAGAGGCACGCGTTATAAGAAATGGCGAGGAAATCATGATTCCAGTGGATGAAGTGGTCGTTGGTGATCGACTAGTTGTAAAACCAGGAGAAAAGATACCTGTAGACGGTATAGTTGTAAAGGGAAGAACATCTGTGGATGAGTCAATGATTACAGGGGAGTCCATTCCGATTGAAAAAGAAGTAGACGCTGGCTTAATCGGTTCAACGATAAACAAAAATGGTTCGATTGAAATGGAAGCTACAAAAGTTGGGAAAGATACTGCCCTGGCATCCATTGTTAAAGTTGTGGAAGAAGCTCAAGGATCTAAAGCACCGATTCAACGATTGGCTGATGTCATTTCAGGCTATTTCGTACCAATCGTTGTAGGGATTGCCATTCTTACATTTATCGTATGGATAGCCTTTGTCCAACCTGGTCAATTTGAATCTGCCTTAGTTGCAGCAATTGCTGTACTTGTTATTGCCTGTCCATGTGCGTTAGGTTTAGCAACACCAACTTCCATCATGGTAGGGACAGGAAGGGCTGCGGAGAGTGGCATCTTGTTTAAAGGTGGAGAACATTTAGAAAGAACACATCAGTTAAATGCCATTGTTATGGACAAAACAGGAACAATTACAAAAGGGAAACTCGAAGTAACGGACTTTACTGGTGATGAAGAAGCATTACAATTGTTAGCAAGTGCAGAAAAAGGGTCAGAACATCCACTTGCTGAAGCTATTGTGGCATATGCAACTGAGAAGAATATGGACTTTGTAGAAGTGGATGAATTTGATGCGATACCTGGCCATGGTATTGAAGCTAAGATTTCTGGAAAACAAGTTCTCGTTGGAAATCGAAAACTAATGAATGATTACCAAATTGATATGAAAGGTAATGAAGAGGAATTAGTTGAATTTGAAACGAATGGTAAAACAGCAATGTTGATAGCCATTGATGGGAAATATCGTGGTATTGTTGCGGTTGCTGATACCATTAAAGAAACAGCACCACAAGCAATTAGAGAGTTAAAGGAACAAGGTTTAGAAGTTATCATGTTAACAGGGGATAACGAAAGAACAGCTCAAGCAATTGCAAAACAAGTAGGAATCGATCAAGTGATTGCCGGGGTGTTACCTGAAGAAAAAGCAGATAAGGTCAAAGAAATTCAAGATAAGGGTAAAAAGGTAGCAATGGTTGGTGACGGTGTGAACGATGCACCTGCACTAGTGACTGCAGATATCGGAATTGCCATTGGAACTGGTACAGAAGTGGCTATAGAAGCTGCTGACTTGACGATTCTTGGTGGAGAATTGTTACTCATACCGAAAGCTATTAGAATCAGTCATGCAACCATTCGAAATATCCGTCAAAACCTTTTCTGGGCTTTCGGATACAATACAGCAGGAATCCCGGTTGCAGCAATTGGACTACTTGCCCCATGGATTGCTGGTGCAGCCATGGCATTAAGTTCCGTAAGTGTTGTTTCTAACTCCCTTCGCTTAAAACGTGTGAAATTATAAGGCGGAACTCCCTTTTAAAGGAGGTGAAAAGTAATGGAAAAAACATTAAATGTGCAAGGTATGACATGTGGTCATTGCAAAATGTCTGTTGAAGGTGCATTAAAAAAATTAGATGGCGTATCAGCAGCTGAAGTTAATTTAGAAGCTGGCAAAGTAGATGTTACTTTTGACGAATCAAAAGTAAATGTGGATGCCATGAAAGAAGCTATTGAAGAACAAGGCTATGATGTTGAAGCCTAAATATAAGAATCAACAGCTGGTTTTCTGTTTGGAAAATCAGCTGTTTTTTTAAAAGTTATAAATTAGGCCCCTCAAAATAGAAAATACAAAAGTTTTATTAAGTTAAATACTAACTTTCTTCTTCTTTTTCATTATCAGGAAATAAAATTACCGGAGAATAAGGTGCTTTCGGGTCATCTTTAAAATTAATAAAATAATTATTGTGTAAAGACAAAACATAGGTGTGTAACTCTCTAAATCATTGATAAAAGACAAACAACTATAAACGAAAAGGTTTTGTGGTTGTGAAAACAGTTTTTTGTAGTTATGTTATCCCTTAATCCTTGCTGCAATGAAAAATTTTTATTCATCATTTATTCCCATCTAGTTTTATTGTCTGGTAACAAAGAAAAGGATAGATTTAAGCAGAAAAAACTCCTGTTCATCTATCCTTTTTTGCACAACATATATCCTCATCTACTAAATCATCAGTTAGCCCAACAACAGCTAAATTAGAAACGGCAGTTTAACGATACAGTATATCCCTTAGGGTTTCTCCATCGTAATAACGGTCAATTTTTAATCCATCTTCGGTATCTAAAATAGTCATTTCACCTTTTATTTTTACTTTATCTGCCTCATTTCCTTCTGAATCAGTAAATACCAAAGTAAATGAATGATTATAATCGTACGATTCACTTTCTGATTGGTCTTGTTCATTTTTTTCAAACTTAATGTTTTCTAAAGAAATAGTATTATCTTTTTTGCTTGCTACCTCTTGTGGTATTAAAAAAAACCTTTTGTCTGCTAGGTCTTTAAATTCCTTTTCTGTGAAATAAGTTGAGAATTTATTTTGATGATCAATTAGTTGTTCCTCGTTCATTTCCTCCAAATCAACATTTGAATCTTCAACATTATAGAATTCCTTCAAAAACTCCTCTCCAATCTCTACCGATGTGTCTTCTTTGCTTTCACAAGCACTAATCAAAAATAAAATAGAGATGGAACAACACAGTAAAACAAACAATTTTCGCATAAAAACATCCTTTCCCTGGAAAACATAGCTGGATTTTGTTCCTAATCGTAATTTGTTTATTTAATTAACTCAAGTTTCGAAGTTTATGCGTGTTTTCTAACTCCGAAACTTGAGTTATTAAGTTAAATACTAACTATCTTCTTCTTTCTCATTATCAGGAAATAAAATTACTGGAGAATAAGGTGCTTTCGGGTCATCTTTAAGATTAATAAAATAATTATTGTGATTTATCTCTCCAAATTGTTCTGTATAGGGCATTTCTAACGAGTTAAAGGTATCCTCACTTTCTACAACACCAACGTATAGTTGAAACCCTTCATCATCAGAAGGGAAAAAGTCTCCCACAGATTTACCATTCGATAAAGCTATATCTATTAACTTACGGAGCTCTAATAGCGCCTCTCTGTTCCCTACTATAAAAGATTCTTGATGATGGCTATGCTGAGCGTATACATGTAAGTACTTTTGGTAGTCCCAAGACATTGATTATACTCCCCTTTGCTAAATTTTCTGTATTTAGAAATTCCTCACTCTGAAATACATATAAGTTCTTTTGTTACTCCGTTGATTCAATCAAACTATACCCCGATTTTATGGATAATGCTATAGTTATTTTAAGAAGAGGTATGCGGAAGTAATTGGCAAGGAAAGTGCCCATTCACGTGGTCGTCTAAGAAAATTATATAGAATTTCATTATAGAAGCTGTTACAAAACTAGTTTCTATTTCTTCCTCCCACAATATTCTAATAATTCCATATTGACTTAAAATAGAGCTTTATCTATAATTAAGGACATTACCGAAAATGCATCTAATTTGCAATGAAACCGATTCCAATAGGTTGGGGACACTATCATATAGTCTTATAGTTATAAGAATTTCACTTGTAGTGAAATTCTTATTCTCACTACGGTCAAACATATGGGACGGTGAGGCCTATTATTGGAATCATGGGGTTAATTTTCATCAGCAAATGATGATAGGGGGGGAAAGGAAAAGTGGAAGAAAAGCAGCCTAAACTTTGGAAAGATTGGCGTTTGCATCTTATTGTGCTTATATTGGTTTTATTAGCGGAGGGGATTGGGACTCACGAGATCTCATTGGGACCAGGAGTTATTTTGCTATTACCCATGCTCTATGCCGTGGTTTTTGGTCTAGTGCTCTATTTCACACCTGTTGTAAAAGAAAGAATGTCGATAAATGCCGATTCTATTGTATTTTTGTCGGCAAGTTTATTGGTTGCGAAATTTAGTTTCGCGATTGGCCCGGGGATTGAGGAAATTATTAAGGCCGGACCAGCTTTATTACTACAGGAACTTGGCAACTTTGGCACGATATTTCTAGCTCTTCCAGTAGCGATTGCAATCGGAATGAAAAGAGAGAGCATTGGAATGACCCATTCTTTAGGGAGAGAAGGAAATTTAGCATTGATCACAGATAAATATGGTTTCAATTCCCCGGAAGGACGGGGTGTAATGGCCATGTATATCTATGGAACCTTATTTGGAGCTATGTTCCTGGGCTTAATTTCCGGGTTGTTAGTCTCTCTTACACCGATTCATCCGTTGGCATTTGCAATGGCGTCAGGGGTCGGAAGCGCGAGCATGATGGCTGCTGCCAGTGGTCCGCTGGTTACTATGTTTCCTGATATGAAGGAAAGTATCGTGGCTTTTGCTGCAGCGAGCAACGTTATTTCTGCTTCAACAGGATTATTTGTAAGTATTTTTTTCGCACTTCCATTGACAGAAAAACTTTATGAGATACTTTCGAAATTTAAAGGTGACAAGGCAAAACAGGATGCCGAACCAAAGGCTAAAATAGGGGGATGACACATGTTAAAAAGTATTCAGGAATGGACTTTTGTTTTGACGATTATTGGTATCATTGCAATATTGGGCAATTGGGTTGGCTATCATGTCATGCCGCTAACGGCAGCTCCCGGAATGATTATTATCATTCTCGTTTGTGTAGCTGGATTGGTCATCCAAAAAGTTTTGCCGTTAAATTTACCTGCCATTGTTTATATCTCTGTGATTGGGATGGTTCTTTCTTTGCCGGTAACACCTGGATCAGGGTATTTAATTAAATGGACGGAGGAAGTAAACTTACTTGCCTTAACAACACCAATCCTGGCTTATGCGGGGATTGCTGTCGGGCGTTCATGGGCCGATTTTGCAAAATTGGGTTGGCGGAGTATTGTTGTTGGAACATGTGTTTTATTGGGTACATTTCTTGGTTCCGCGATTATAGCCGAGATTGTATTGCGTATACAAGGAGTTATTTAACATAGAAGGTATTTAGACCGAGAGAAATAATGTTGTTAATATACTTAAAGATAGGGGATATATGATCATGAGTGTAACAGAAAAAATATCAACTTTAGTAGATAGTAAAGATGAAAAATTTAAGGAATTGGCCAATAAAGTGTGGGAGTTTGCTGAGACGCGATTTGAAGAATTTCGTTCAGCAGATTTATTGAGTAATGCGTTGGAAGATGAAGGGTTTACATTGGAGCGGGATGTTGCAGGACTTGAAACTGGCTTTGTAGCTAGTTTCGGTGGAGGAAAACCGGTTGTTGGAATACTGGGAGAATATGATGCACTCTCAGGTCTCAGCCAAAAATCAGGAAGCAAGTCATATGATCCGATTATACCACAAGGGAATGGACATGGATGTGGGCATAATTTACTTGGTGTGGGCTCATTGGCTGCAGCGATTGCGGTTAAAGATTATATGGAAACCAATAGCCTTCCAGGAACCGTTAAATATTTCGGATGCCCTGCAGAAGAAAGTGGATATGGAAAGACATTTATGGCCAGAGAGGGTGTATTTGATTCGCTTGATGTTGCTTTTTCCTGGCATCCTTATACGATGAATGCCGTTCCGCATACGAGTTCAAACGCCGTCATTCATGCAACCTTTACGTTTTATGGTCGCAGTGCCCATGCAGCACAGGAGCCGCATCTTGGAAGAAGTGCCTTGGATGCTGTTGAATTAATGAACATTGGTGTTAATTATATGCGTGAACATATGATTGATGATGCTCGCGTTCATTATGCTATTACGAATCCTGGAGGGTTAGCACCGAATGTTGTACAAAAGGAAGCAGAGGTTACCTATTTAATTAGAGCCCCTAAACCGGAACAGGTACAAAATCTGTATAAACGTGTAGAAAATATTGCGCGTGGAGCTGCCTTAATGACTGAAACAGAAATGGAGCATCAAATTGAAGGATCTTGTCATAATTTGATTCCAAACAGTACATTGGAGCGGGTTATGCATCAACAAATGGATGAATTGGGATTCCCAGAATTGAATGATCAAGATATTGAATTTGCCAAGGCAATGTATCAGACTTTTACCGATGAAGGTAGGGAAAGTGCAAAGTCACTATTTGATAAGGAATACGCTTCCCAATTGGATGAAAGACCAATTGCTGATGTGATTCTTCCTTACTCGGAGAAATTATCATTCATGAACGGGTCAACCGATGTTGGGAATGTTAGCTGGAAGGTTCCAACAGCTCAGTGCTACACATCTACATGGGCATTAGCTACTCCTTTCCATACATGGCAAGTGGTAGCGCAAGGAAAGCAGAACTATGCTCACCAAGGAATGCTACTTGCCGGAAAAACAATGGCTTGTACAGCAATTCGTGTTTTAGAGGATGAAGATTTATTATCTCAAGCCAGGGAGGAATTTAAAAACCGTCTTGATGGGGATCAGTATGAAAGTTTAATTCCACAAGATCTTATGCCTCCAAGACGTAATGTTTCTGAAGCTGTGGGAGTGGAGTAAAGATCACTAGCTTAATAGACTTGGTTGAACCCCTTATAGTTCTAATGCAAATGAAAAACTGCCCTAATAAATCTTGTTAGGGCAGCTTTTTATTAAAGATTTTTAACCTTATTTTTTCAAACTAAGGTTTCTTCATAAGAAGACGTTTCATGACTCTTTTTTCTTCCATGCAAGAAATAATATAATACAGTAGCAGCCACAACCAAAATGGCCATTGTTTCATATAAGTTTCTATAGCCGGTGAGAGGAATTAAAAATCCAAGTAAAAACGGTCCAAAGCCGGCACCGAAATCTGCAAACATAAAGAATGTTGATGTTGCCAAGCCAATACGACTCTTAGGTGATGCCTTAACAGCTATAGCTTGAGCGCTGGTAATAAATGTTCCATAACCAATCCCAATACAAGCACCAGATAATAAAAGTATAATCCCTTGATGGGCATGACCTAATATGATTAAACCGAGGGCAAAAACAATAAGGACGGGATACATAACAGCATTATCCCCTTTCATGTCAAAAAGTTTGCCCATATAAGGTCTTGTTACTAAAGTGGCAATAGCATAAACAACAAAGAAAAAACCGGCAGCGTTGACCAAGTTAATTTCTTGTGCATATACGGTCAGAAATGAAAGAACACTTGAATAACTGATGCCAATTAAAATACTTACAATGGAAATTGGAATTGCTTTCGCTTCAAAGAAATCGCTCAGTTTAAAGCCCTTCTCTTTTTCTAATGGATCTTTATGGAATTCCACATTAGGCACCTTTAAGAAAAGTGAAACTAGAAAACTTATTCCTATAAGTGCGGTACATGCAACGAAGTTCATCCTGAAACCTAAATGTTGATTGATTAAGATTCCAAAAAAAGGACCAACTGCAGATGCAAGTGTTGTACTTAATCCGTAGTAACCAGTACCTTCACCCCTACGTGTATCTGGAATAATGTGTTGTACAATCGTACCGGTGGCAGTAGAGGCTACTCCAAAAGCAGCACCATGCAAAAAACGCACAAGAAAGAGAATAGGTAAGTTTGTAATACTAAAATATAAAAGTATGGTTATAACAGAAAAAATAAAGCCGATAAAAAGAATTTTCTTTTGGCCAACTTGGTCGATGTATTTCCCTGAAAAAAGCCGACCAAAAAGCATCCCTATGACAAAGATTCCTGCTGCCAAACCACCCATGCTTTCTGAAGCATGAAACTGATCTATCGTAAATATCGCAATGGTGGAAATTAATAGGTAATGAATAAAGTAAAGGAAAAAATTGGTGAAAGATACAATTAAAAAATCTTTTGTCCATAAATTAGGTTTATCCAATTTAAACGAACCTTTCTATTTTGGTATGTGCTATCTTGTTATTCCAAAAAGACATCACGACTATGTGTAAAATAGTTCTCGGGGATTTGAAACAAAATTCTAGAAAAAAAAGAAAAGGCGCTCTATCATAAATGTA
>NZ_JBHTKV010000033.1:0-2788 GCF_042678465.1 Oceanobacillus caeni
GTATGTGTCAAGTTTTTCTCGGTGTGTCTTTCACACCAATATTTCCGGCACTCTATTTTTGTACACTTTTTCGGCTACCGCGCGACCCTTGTCGCTTGCTGTCCCCAATTTTTAGGTAACGTTCTAAAAACCAAGAACCTTACCTAAAAATCAGGGTGTTATCTAAAACTTTTTATTAACTGTCCAATAGCTGATGAATGAGCTGTATTTAGGCTTATTTTACCTTGTTTTGCTCCAATTGACGGCTGGGTTATACAGCTATAGAACGCCTAAGGGAATTATGGAAAAATACACGCCAGCAGATATCGTTCAAACGTATAAATATCAGGAAATAGCGAACACAACGGTTTTTGTTGGTGGGAAAAAGGAAAAGTCCATTGATTATAGTTATTTTATTGGGATAGAGAACCCTGGGTTAAATCGCTATGCTATTTCTTTTGATATTCAAGACATCTCTCGAGTGGTAAAGGTTGTTGGCATTATTTTAGTAATAGACATTTTGATTGCCTTACTAATTGGCTACTTATTTAGTAAACGATTAACCAAACCCTTACAAACACTCATTAATGGAATCAAAAGATTGGCCAATAAAGATTATAATGTCAATTATGATCCTAAAGGAGTTTATAAAGATGTCTTTCATAATGTCAATTTTCTATCCAATCAGTTAACAGCCAATGAAAAAGAAAGAAAGAAACTGGAGATGATGAGGGAGGATTGGATTGGGAATATCTCACATGATATAAAAACCCCACTAGCGTCTATACAAGGATATGCTGAATTGATTAAAGATCCAGATTATCATTTTTCCTTAGAAGAAATAAGAGAATACGCTGAGATTATTGAACAAAAATCATTATATATTAAAGAGGTAATAGAAGATTTAAATTTAACTACAAGATTGAAAAATAAAGCACTAACGTTAAATAAAAAACCAGTTAACATGGTTGCTTTATTAAGAAATATTGTGATAGATATTTTAAATGACCCTAAAAATTCTAATCGTAATATTGTATTTCATGTAAATCAGGAGAATATTCTTGTGACAATTGATGAAATTCTAATTCGAAGAGCAATCTATAATTTAATTTATAATGCAATTGTTCATAATGACGAAAATGTGCAAATCGATGTAATTGTAGAGAAAAAAGAACGAGCACATATAACCATAAAAGATAATGGTAACGGTATAGAGAAAAACGAACTTGACAAAATTTTTGACCGATACTATCGGGGAACAAATACTGGTGATGCACATAAAGGCTCTGGGCTTGGAATGGCGATAGCCAAAGATATTATTCAGCAACATGATGGTGAGCTAACCATTGACAGTGAAATTGGTCATGGGACAACAATTGATATTAAATTTTGAAGACCTTTAGTAAAGTGTGAAAATGACTATTATAAGGTCTTTAATGGGGTAACGAAAAAAGCTCAATTTCTCATTTTTAATAGTGAGTAATTGAGCTTTTTCATATTGTAATTTCCGAGATGTTGTAAATTGGGTTTCTAAATGCTACCCGGTTTTACAATCAACTACTAATACAAATTCAGGCTGGATCCGAAATACTTTCCGCACGACAAAAAGAACAATCCAACATTATTAGAGGAATCCTGTCTTTCTTTATAGAAAATAATATATAGCTGTGTTTATACAAGAAAAAATGGATTTATAAGAAATAATTTTAATAGTATTAAGTGAAGGAGGAAAAAACATGGATATTAAAAAAGATGTTCAAAAGCAATTTGGTCGTAGCGCTGATTCTTATGTGAAAAGCGAAGGACACAGTAAAGGTGAGGATCTGAAAAAGCTAGTAGAAATGGCTCGCGTAACAGGGATAGAGGAAGTGCTTGACGTTGCTACAGGGGGAGGACATACGGCTAACGCTCTTGCCCCGCTTTCACAAAAAGTTACGGCTATGGATTTGACACCGGAAATGTTATCTGCTGCTGAACAGTTTATTAAAGGAAACGGAAATGTTAACGTCGATTTTGTTGAAGGCGATGCCGAAAATATGCCATTTTCTAGTGAGAAATTTGATTTGGTTAGTTGCCGCATTGCTCCTCATCATTTCCCAAACATCGAAAATTTCATAAAAGAGGTTTACCGCGTATTAAAAAGTGGTGGACAATTCTTATTGGATGATAACGTCGCTCCTGAGCATGATGAGTTCGATCAATTTTATAATGATGTCGAAAAAATGAGAGACTATAGTCATTATCGGGCATGGAAAAAAACCGAATGGATTCAAATGTTGGAATTAAATGGATTTGAAATACAAGAATTGCATCGTTTTGAGAAACGATTTGAGTTTGGGAGTTGGTGTAATCGCATGCATTTGTCAGATACAGAGAAAGAGGCTTTAAATGAATTTATGTTAAAAGCCTCAGAAGAGACAAAAAATAAATTTCGTATTTTTATAAATGATCATCAAGTTACATCGTTTGTAGGTGAGGCTGTTTTGTTGAGAGCAATAAAATTATAAATTATTTAATATTGGCACCACCACAATGAAGTTCTAAAGAATAAAAGATCAAATCGGAAAGCATGCTGACGCGTGCTTTTTGTTATTTTGGCAGGTAGAAAAATACTTTTCCGTTTCCCACTAGTAAATTCCTTTTTCTCGATATACTATGCTAGAAATTTCATAGTAAGTTATGTTACATTGCAGTCTCACAGTTATGAACGAAAATATCAAAGGGAGTATGCTGGAAAGAGTGCTGATATCTTGGAAAGAGTGCTGATATCTTGGAAAGAGTGCTGATATCTTGGAAAGAGTGCTGATAT
>NZ_JBHTKV010000033.1:2884-3038 GCF_042678465.1 Oceanobacillus caeni
GGAAAGAGTGCTGATATCTTGGAAAGAGTGCTGATATCTTGGAAAGAGTGCTGATATCTTGGAAAGAGTGCTGATATCTCGGAAAGAGTGCTGATATCTCGGAAAGAGTGCTGATATCTCGGAAAGCACGTGCTCGGGATATCAGCATCATGCT
>NZ_JBHTKV010000033.1:3136-28009 GCF_042678465.1 Oceanobacillus caeni
CTTGTGATATCGGTACACGTGCTCGGGATATCAGCATCATGCTTGTGATATCGGTACACGTGCTCGGGATATCAGCATCATGCTTGTGATATCGGTACACGTGCTCGGGATATCAGCATTCATGCTTGTGATATCAGGACTCGTACTCGAGATATCGGTAGCACGTGCTTAGGATATCAGCACTTATGCTTGGACGGTATGATTGGTGGAAATGGCAGGTCTCGTAGCTCTTAAAACCTATCAATTCTACTCCTCACTTTCACCCGTGATGCGAAAAGAATAAGCTGTATTTCGTGGAAGATATAGCTTCCTCCTTAATATAGAACAAGTATTCAGTGGTTTTGAAATATGAATCAAACGTTTGTTTGAATCTTAGGTTATAACGGTATAATCGTCTAAAATCATCCTGTAATAAACATCCCTTGTCTTTTTATAACTTGAGGTGTAAAGTGATAGTAACGAAAGGAAGTGAGTACGGTGAGAAAAAATACACTAGGTGTACTGCTCTGGTTGCGTATCGCGCGGTTTACGCATCAAAGTAATTTATTATCGAATGATTTCTTAAAGCAATTTGGCATTACCGCAGCACAGTTTGATGTTCTTACGCAGATTTCTAATTATCAGCCTATCATGCAAAGTGAACTAGCTGTTAAATTAACGGTATCAGAGGGTGGAATTTCCCGTATGCTCACCAGACTTGAGCAAGAGGGATATATAAAGCGAAAGCAAGACTGGAAAACGAAATGGATTACTCTCACTTCAGAAGGTAGAGAAAAAATAGAAGAGGTTTTTGAACAGCAAAAAAACTTCCAAACGTCTCTTTTTAATGATTCCTTAACAAAGGAAGAGCAAAAAACTTTATACAAGCTCATGACTAAATTACAAAAAAATACGGAAGGTAAAATGGGAAAGTAATTAACCATTTATTTTTTATGATATCACTTGACTTGTAAACTGATGGTAAGAAGTTTCTTAAATGTTTAGTTTAGCACTCATCGGAGCTATGAATGCCGGAACAAGCGCAAAAAAGCTTAGTTTCACTACTCATACCGGAATATACGAAACCAATAGTCGAAAATACAAACCAACTAAAGAAAGGTGACAAAAAAATGGGCATGGAAAAATACCGAATAGATCAAAGTAAGGGATTGGAGTTTGGATTGTATTCATTAGGTGATCATTTATCTAATCCTCAAACAGGTGAGCGGATTTCCGCACAGCAACGACTTAAGGAACTTGTTGAAACTGCAAAATTAGCTGATCAAGCAGGCATTGATTTTTTTAGTATTGGTGAAAGCCATCAAGAATATTTTACTACGCAAGCACACTCAGTTGTATTATCAGCAATAGCTCAAGCAACTGAGAAAATAAAAATAGGAAGTTCTTCAACCATTATCTCTACATCCGACCCAGTTAGGGTGTTTGAGGATTTTGCAACTATTGATCTAATTTCTAATGGTCGTGCAGAAATTATTGCTGGCCGAGCTTCGAGGATTGGACTCTTTGAATTATTAGGTTATGATATTCGTGATTATGAAGAATTATTTGAGGAAAAATTTGAACTGTTACTACAAATTAATGAAAATGAAGTTGTCAATTGGAGCGGGAACTTTCGAGCACCTTTAAGAAATGCAAAAGTATTGCCACGACCAAAAGAAGGATTTATGCCGATTTGGCGAGCTGTTGGTGGCACTCCTGCTAGTGCTTTTAAAGCAGGCTTTCAAGGTGTTCCGATGGCCTTAGCAATGCTCGGTGGACCAGTATCACATTTTAAAACATCTGTTGATACTTATCGTCATGCTTTAACCCAAGCCGGGTATGATCCGGCAGATTTTCCAGTTGCAACAACAGGGTTTTTCTATACAGCCGAAACAACACAACAAGCATTAAGGGAATATTATCCTCACATCAATGAAGGGATGAAACGAACGAATGGACGAGGGTTTGCTAAGCAACTATTTGCACAAGGAGCGGACAAACGGAGTGTCATGCTTGTGGGAAGCCCTCAAGAAATTATTGAAAAGATATTGTATCAACATGAACAATTTGGTCATCAACGATACATGGCACAATTGGAATTTGGTGGCGTTCCGTTTGACAGGATAATGAAAAATATTGAAATCATTGGTACCGAAATTATACCGGCTATTAAAAAATATACAGCAAAACAATAGGAGGTAATAAGTGTGAAAATAGTAGGTTTATCTGGTTCCATTGTGGGTTCTAAAACTAGAACAGCAATGAATTACCTATCCAAAGAAATCTTAGAAAAATATCCAGAAGTAGAATTTAATCTAATTGACCTAGCAGATTACGATATTCAATTTAGTGATGGACGAAATTACTTGGAATATGAGGGGGATACTGGATTCGTAACAAAACAAATCATGGAAGCAGATGCCGTCATCATTGGCACACCAATATTCCAAGCATCGATTCCAGCTACATTGAAGAATATATTTGATTTGCTTCCTGAAAAGTCATTTCGGGATAAAATCGTTAGTGTCCTTGTTACTGCTGGATCACCTAAACATTATTTAATCATAGAACAACAATTAAAACCGATTTTATCTTATATGAAAGCACAAGTTGTTCCATCGTATGTATTTATTGAAGAAAGGGATTTCTACAGGAAAGAAATCATCAATGATGATATTATCTTCCGGATTCAACGCTTAGTTGAAGATACAGTAGTGTTAACTGAGACCTATTCGAATATTCGTAAGGCTAAAGAAGAAGCGTATGATTTTTAAACAGGGTAGAGATAAATTTTCTTCTCTTGTATAAGTGCAACTAAGGTATTCGCCCAAAGGACTATGAAAAATCATTAAATTCGCAACCTTTGGTTGACATTTATTGTATATCATAGATTAAACTATAATAGTAGGTTTCTCATCTTCGGAAGGAGGAGAGCTGGATGTTATATCTAAATCCTGATCATTTTTTGTTGAAACCAGCATTAGCTACCATTCATTGTGAACCGAATTGGAAGTGGAGAAAAAGAGATAATCCAATGCCTAATTATGATTTATTCTATGTTTGGAGTGGTGAGGGTAATGTCCTATTAAATAAAAAGTCATATCATGTAGGTAAAGGGAATTGCTTCTTGTTTAAACCAGGTGATGTGACAGAAGCGACACATAACCCACAAGATCCCCTAACACTAACTTACATTCATTTTGATATGGAAGAAACGCCTCGGCTGATCCCTTCCTCCCATCGAATTCTTGAAAATACGATTAGTTTTGAATCACTATTAACCCGATACGTTCGTTTGTTTTTAGTCAAAACATATGGTGCGGAAATTGAAGGGAAATTAATCTTGAAGCAATTAATGATACATTTATTAAGAGAAGAACAAGAAAAAGGAGCTGAATTAGGTGATACAAGTATTAATTTGTTGGAAACGATTCGAGAAATAGCCAACTACATTCAGCAACACCCTGGAGAACCGCATACGATTGAAAGTTTAGCTACACGTGCCAATCTTTCCCAGAGGTATTTTTCCCAAAAGTTTAAACAAATTATTGGACATACAGTTAAATCTTATATCGTTTATTCTCGCATAAGACGTGCAGAACATTTACTACATTTTACCGGGATGACAGTAACAGAAGTAGCATATGCTCTTGGATATAATGATTTGCACTTTTTTAGTAGACAATTTAAACAATATACTGGTAAAAACCCTTCAGAGGTAAGGTGAAAAATTTCATATGAATGGTAACAGGTTGCTAAGGGATTTGATAAAAATCCCGTGGCAACCTTATTTATTGTGCAGAGATATAAGGTAGTTGTAACTACACGTCAATAAATCCAAATCAATCAACAGAAAGTCTAAATATAAAAAATTTAATAAATGATAGTATAGAAAATAAGAAATAAATAGAAAATACGAACGTTATTCACTGATAGACCGTTAACATATGTATTTCTGTTTATTGTCAAATAAGTGCAAATGTTACGTTAATAACTCTAAATATTTTTTAAAATCAATGTATTAATATGATAACTAAGAAAAGTAACAAAGAAATAAGGAGGATAAAAATGCACCGGACATGGACGATAGATAAACAAGGGATGTATGATTCCGAGTTTGAACATGATGCTTGTGGTATTGCGATGCTAGCAAATATCAAAGGCGAGCAAACACACTTCATTATATCCCAAGCATTAACAGCACTTGAAAGGCTAAATCATCGTGGAGGACGCGGTGCAGATAATAGGTTAGGAGATGGGGCTGGAATTTTAACACAAATCCCTCATAGATTATTTCAAACAGAATGGAAAATGGCTGGAAAACCTCTCATTGATGCAGGAAAGTACGGAGTCGGTATGTTTTTTCTTCCGAAGAAAAACACTGCTAGGGAATGTTATGAAGAAATCATAAGGGATATTCTTGATAGGGAAAATCTAGAATTGATCGATTGGAGAAAGGTTCCTACAAATGATAAAACTTTAAATCGACAAGCAAAAGAGACACAACCTGAGATAAAACAAATTTTCGTTAAGTCTCCCTATGACGAGCCTGGAGATATAAAGTTTGAAAGAAAATTATATGAAGTCCGAAGAAAAATTGAAAAGGCACTTAAACATAATAAGTTCGCAAAGGAAGAACCATATTATGTTGTCAGTTTTTCAGCAAGAACGATTATCTATAAAGGTTTATTACTGCCTGAACAGCTGAAGGAATATTATGTTGATTTAAATAGTGAATTGTATGAGTCAGCTATGGCGATGGTCCACAATCGCTTCAGTACCAATACATTTCCAAGTTGGCAAAGGGCACAGCCTAACCGTTATGTGATACATAATGGTGAAATCAATACCATTAACGGAAATGTAAATTGGATGAAAGCTAGAGAAGCTACATTCAAAACAGATTTAATAGAAGGTGTTGAGAATTTGACTCCTATTATTGACCCAGATGGTAGTGACTCTGCGATGTTTGATAATACATTAGAATTTCTTGTCTTATCTGGATGGTCGCTGCCGCATGCGATGATGATGATGGTTCCAGAATCATGGGAAAGAAGTGAGTTAATGGATACTCAATTAAAGGCATTTTATCAGTATCACAGCGGCTTAATGGAACCATGGGATGGACCAGCGGCAATGGCATTTACAGATGGTAAATTAATCGGAGCGCGGCTTGATCGAAATGGGCTAAGGCCAGCGAGGTTTGTTGTAACAGACGATGACTTTATATGCGTTTCGTCTGAAGTAGGAGTTGTTGATATTCCAGAGGAAAAAATCGTTAGTAAAGATCGTTTGAAACCAGGACAAATGCTATTAGTAGATTTAGAAAAAGGGCGCTTGTTTAATGATGAAGAAATAAAACGTCATATTATTTACCAAAGGTCTTATCAAATGTTAGTAGAAGAAAACATCGTACCATTAGAAGAAACCACTGAAGGTAGGGGCAAATCCAAGGGAATATCAGAAGAAGAAATTCTTAAAAGACAGGCGATCTTTGGATATACCAATGAAGAGTGGGATAAAGTTTTAAAACCAATGGCTTTGGAAGGAAAGGAACCCATTGGATCCATGGGTTATGATGCTCCATTAGCTGTATTATCAAGTACACCTCAGCTATTATTCAATTATTTTAAGCAGAGATTTGCTCAAGTTACTAACCCACCAATAGATGCGATTCGGGAAAAGACGGTTACTTCAGTTAAAGTCATGTTAGGGATGGATGGCAATTTACTTCAACCTTCTAAAGGAGAATTTAGAAAAATATGTTTAGAAACACCAATTTTACTAGACTCAGACATGGATAAGATTCAGAATTTACAGTCTAACGGCTGGAAATCAGAGTGTATATCAACTTTATTCCCTGTTCAGGGAGATTTGAATACACCAATTGATGAATTGTTTATAAAAGTAGATGAAGCGATTGAAAGAGGAAGTAATATCATCATCCTTAGTGATCAAAAGGTTAATAAACATCATGCAGCAATTCCTTCATTGCTTGCTGTATCCGCAGTTCATCACTATCTAATTCAAACCGGAAAACGAAGTAAAGTCAGCTTAATTGTAGAATCTGGTGAACCTAGGGAAGTCCATCATTTTGCAACATTACTTGGATATGGTGCAAATGCTATTTATCCTTATCTTGTATACCAATCACTTCCAAGATTAGTGGGAGCAACGGAGTATGCAGTCTCTATCAAGGATGCATCTAAGAATTATGTGAAATCTGTCACAAATGGAATACTGAAAATTATGTCTAAGATGGGTGTTTCAACTGTTCAAAGTTATATAGGTGCTCAAATTTTTGAGGCATTAGGAATTAGTCATGAAGTGATCGATTGTTATTTTCCTAATACATCTTCAAAGCTTAGCGGATTGACGTTAGAAGACATTGCCAAAGAAGTCCGTTTACGGCATGGTGGTGCATTTGAGACCAAAGAATTAGGTTTAGAAACTGGTTCAGACCTTCAATGGCGTTATGGGGGCGAGACACATTTATTCCAACCGAAAACCATCCATTCCTTACAACATGCCGTTCGTACAGGAGATTATGAATTATATAAAAAATATAGCAGTCTGTTAAACGAGGAAATTAGCCAGAAGACGACTTTGCGTGGGTTACTAGATTTCAATTATAAAATAAAACCTGTCCCTATTGAAGAAGTTGAACCAATTGAATCGATTTTTAAAAGATTTAAAACAGGAGCGATGTCATACGGATCCATTAGCAAAGAAGCTCATGAAGCAATAGCAATTGCAATGAATCGAATTGGTGGAAAGAGCAATAGTGGGGAAGGAGGAGAAGATCCTAATCGGTTTTCACCCATGGAAAATGGTGATTCAAAATTTAGCAGAATTAAACAAGTAGCATCAGGAAGATTTGGGGTTACAAGCCATTATCTTGTTAATAGCGACGAAATCCAAATTAAAATGGCTCAAGGAGCGAAACCTGGTGAAGGTGGACAATTGGCAGGCCATAAAGTAACACCAGAGGTAGCGAAAACGAGGGGTTCCACTCCAGGTATAGAACTTATTTCACCACCACCCCATCACGATATTTATTCGATTGAAGATTTGGCCCAACTTATTTATGATTTAAAAAATGCAAATCCTAAAGCAAGAATTAATGTCAAATTAGTCTCCGGATCTGGTGTTGGTACCATTGCTGCAGGTGTAGCGAAGGCAAAAGCGGATGTGATTTTAATTAGTGGTTATGATGGCGGGACTGGAGCAGCTTCCCGATCTAGTATAAAACATGCTGGGATGCCTTGGGAATTAGGGCTTGTTGAAACGCACCAAACATTAAAACTAAATGGGTTGAGACATAAGGTGACGTTGGAAACGGATGGGAAAATAATGAGTGGCCGAGATGTGGTCATAGCTGCACTTCTAGGCGCAGAAGAATATGGTTTTTCAACATTACCGCTGGTTTCTCTTGGTTGTATCATGATGAGAGTTTGTCATTTAGATACGTGTCCGGTTGGAATAGCGACCCAAAATCCAATTCTTCGTAAAAATATGACCGGTACTGCGGATCATGTTGTTCAATTGATGCATTTCTTTGCTCAAGAAATTCGCGAATATATGGCTGCATTGGGGTTCAGAACATTGGATGAAATGATCGGAAGAACGGATTTACTGCGACCAGCTAAATCAGCTAACTGGAAAGCTCAAAAACTCGATTTATCACCAATTTTCTATGATTCCTTTTTAGAAAAGCAACCTAAAGAAGAGCAGGAACATGAAATTGATCTGACGTTGGATAGTAGGGAACTTCTACCATTATGTCTACAAGGAATGCAAAATAAGGAGTCCATTCATGCAATGCTTCCGATTCGAAATATCAATCGATCTGTTGGAACGCTACTTGGGAGTGAAATATCAACGAGATTTGGAGCGGCAGGGTTACAGGAAAGTTCGATAAACATTCATTTTACCGGCTCTGCTGGTCAAAGTTTTGGAGCATTTCTACCGGGTGGAGTGACTCTAACATTAGAAGGAGATTCTAATGATTACGTCGGAAAAGGGTTATCTGGTGGAACAGTTGCCATTCACCCTTCAACTAAATCAACTTTAGTAGCTGAGAGAAACATCATTATAGGTAATGCAGCGTTTTATGGAGCAACGAGTGGAGAAGCCTATATACGAGGTATGGCAGGAGAAAGATTTTGTGTAAGAAATAGTGGTGCCCATGTAGTTGTGGAAGGAATCGGCGATCATGGTTGTGAGTATATGACAGGAGGAAGAGTCATCATTCTTGGAGAAGTAGGCCAAAACTTTGCTGCAGGAATGTCAGGTGGAATAGCATATGTTTTAGCTTATGATGTCGAGGAATTCAATAAACTATGCAATCAAGAACTTGTATTGATTGAATCATTAGAGGATAAGGAAGAAATGGACTTTATTAAAATGCAAATCAATCAACATTATCAATATACAAAAAGTACTGTAGCTAAAAATATTTTGAAAAATTGGTGCTCCTATGAATCTTGTTTTGTGCGAATCATTCCAGAGACGTATAAAAGAGTTCTTGCTAAATCCAAACAAAGAACAACTAACTACAATACAGTTGAAATTTAGATAGGGGGTTAGATAGATGGGAAACATAACAGGATTTATCGACCAACAAAGGAGTTCATTACGTTATCGTGATCCGTTGGAAAGAGTGAAGGATTGGAAGGAAATTGCCAAGCTTCCCTCTGAAGGAATTTTACGCACCCAGGCCTCACGATGTATGGATTGCGCGGTTCCTTTTTGTCAAAGCGGGAGTGAGCTAGCAGGTATGACAACTGGATGCCCGGTATATAATCTTATTCCGGAATGGAATGATCTCGTTTATAGAGGAAGGTGGCAGGAGGCATATGAGCGTTTAAGCCGGACGAATCCTTTCCCAGAATTTACTGGACGCGCCTGCCCAGCCCCTTGTGAGGGAGGATGTGTTGCCTCGCTTGCGACTGATTCTGTCACGATCAAAAATATTGAACGTGCCATCATTGATAAAGCATTTGAAGAAGGATGGGTTCAGCCACAGATTCCGATGCAACGGACAGGTAAAACAGTCGCCATTATTGGTTCAGGGCCGGCTGGTCTCTCTTGTGCATCTATTCTAAACCAACAAGGTCACTCGGTAACGGTTTATGAACGTGCCGATCGAATTGGCGGATTGCTAACTTATGGAATTCCTAAGATGAAAATAGAGCAACAAATAGTCGATCGCAGAATCAAATTAATGGAAGAAGAGGGAATTCGATTTGTGCCTAATACGGAAGTAGGAAGACATATATCCTTAGAACAATTGCGTGCGGCGAATGATTCGGTTGTTCTATGTATTGGCTCTACTCGACCGCGGGACTTAACAGTTCCAGGAAGAGGATTGGATGGCATCTACTTTGCGATGGATTATTTACATCTAAATACGAAAAGTTTACTAGATTCTAATTTTGCAGATGGCAATTTTATCTCTGCAGAAGGAAAAGATGTCATCGTTATTGGAGGGGGAGATACAGCAACAGATTGTGTTTCTACTGCGATACGACAAAACTGCAAGAGTCTTGTTCAATTTGATATTTACCCAACTCGTCCCAATAGTCGCGCTGATGATAATCCTTGGCCACAATATCCAATTATTCACAAAGTGGATACGGGACAGGAAGAGGTTACTAGTGTATTCAGACACGATCCAAGAGCATTTGCTACAACTACAGTAGAATTTATTCGTGATGAAAATGGAAGAGTATCAGGTGTAAAGAGTGCACGTGTTAAAACGACATTTAATGAAAAAGGTCAAAAAGTAAGAGAAATTATTCCTGGGACCGAAAAAGATTGGCCAGCCCAAATGGTCCTACTAGCTATCGGCTTTGAGGGTTCTGAAACAGAAAAGTTAAATGATAGAAAAATAACAGTCAATCAACGCTCGAATATCGCTGTTAAGGAGAACGCATATCAGACACACGAAGAAGGTGTTTTTACTGCTGGTGACGCTAGAAAAGGAGCAAGTTTGATAGTTTGGGCGATTCAGGAAGGAAAAGAAGCCGCAATGGAATGTCATGATTACATGATGAGAAAGATGTCGTGAAAAAATGGAGGAATCAATTTGTTAGCAACGGATTATATACAACAACTATTTGCGGACCGAATAGGTGGAGCGCAATTTGGTATGAGGGATGAAATCTATAAATTTGAAAAAATAAAAAGAGCGAAAAGAGCAGCGTTGCAAAGTAATCCTTGGAAGAAGTTAATCGACCTTGGTGTCGGTGAGCCAGACTCTATGGCGGATGATATCGTTGTTAGAAGATTAGCAGAAGAAGCGGAAAAAACAGAAAATCGCTTTTATGCTGATAACGGAATACTAGAATTTAAGCAAGCTGCAGCGAGCTATATGAAAGAAGTATTTGGGGTAGATGGTCTTGATCCTGAAGCGGAAATTAATCATGTCATTGGATCTAAATCAGCATTGGCCATGATTCCAACAGCATTTATCAATCCCGGTGATATAACGATAATGTCGTCACCAAACTATCCAATCTTAGGAACGCATACGAAATATCTAGGTGGGGAAGTCGTACACTTACCACTTCTCGAAGAAAATGACTTTCTTCCAAAACTAGATACATTGTCCGATAGTGTACTGAAAAAGTCTAAATTACTTTATTTAAACTATCCAAACAATCCAACAGGAGCTGTAGCGACTAGGGAATTTTTTGAAGAGGTCGTGCAATTTGCTAAAAAACATGAGCTTATCGTTGTCCATGATGCAGCATATGCAGCACTTGTATTTGATAATGAAAAACCACTTAGTTTCTTATCGATTCCAGGTGCGAAAGAGGTAGGTATAGAACTGCATTCTTTATCTAAATCGTTCAATATGACAGGATGGCGCATTGGGTTTATTGCAGGTAACTCTAAACTTGTTTCTGCATTTGTGGCGGTAAAGGATAACTATGATTCCGGTCAATTTATTCCTATTCAAAAAGCTGCATCCTACGCTTTATCCCAACCTAATATAACGAAACAAACAGCTATTAGATATTCAGGGCGTCATGATCTTTTATCGGCAATTTTGAATGACTGCGGATTTGATACAAAAAAACCAAAAGGTTCCTTTTTCCTATATACAAAGATTCCAAAGGCAGTAGAAAATGGTCCAGAGTTTTATTCAGCAGAAGATTTTAGCCAATATTTAATTAATGAGCATTTAATATCCACTGTTCCATGGGATGATGCAGGCTCATATGTACGCTTTTCCGTTACTTTTGAAGCTAATGGTTGGGAGGAGGAACAACGAATTTTCAATGAAATAAGAGCAAGGCTATCTACTTCCAAATTCATCTTTTAAGGGGGAAAGAAGGAATGATGTTTACAAAAATGCATGGATTGGGCAATAACTATTGTCTATTTAATCAATTGGACGATCCACAAAATGTACTAGAAGAACATGAATATCCTGATCTTTCAAGAAAGGTTTCGGACGTCAACTTTGGGATTGGTTCTGATGGTATTATTCTCATCTGTACTTCGCAGATTGCTGATTTTAAAATGAGAATCTTTAATGAAGATGGTTCGGAGGCTAAGAATTGTGGGAATGGTTTGCGGTGTGTTGCAAAGTATCTTTTTGATCACATGTATGTAACGAAACCTCGATTTACGATTGAAACATTAGGCGGGGTTGTCAGCGTTGAGGTAGAGGTGGGATTAGGCAATAAAAAATCTGTTGAATATGTCAACGTGGGTATGGGGGAGCCGAAACTATTAAAAGGAATGATTCCAATGAAAGGTGATCCGTTCATTGCGGCAATTAATGAAGCCCATACCATTGCTGAAGAAGAGTATCATCTGACCTGTGTATCAATGGGGAATCCACATGCGATAATCTTTGTTGATGAAGTGAATGAAGTTCGGTTAGAGGAGATAGGTCCTGTTATCGAACATTCCAGTTTATTTCCAGATCGGGTAAACGTAGGAATTGTTCAAATGAAAGGGCCCAAGGAGATGGATTACCGAGTGTGGGAAAGAGGGTCGGGAATAACAATGGCTTGCGGTACAGGTGCTTGTGCTGCAGTGGTTGCTGCCACATTGAATGAGTTTCTTGATAAAAATGAACCTATAACCGTTCATCTTCCTGGAGGGGATTTGACCATAAGATGGGATGAACAAGGTCATGTTTGGAAAAGGGGAGAAGCTGCTTATATATGCCATGGTGAATTAAAGTATAAAGATTCCTTGATAAAAGAAGTTGTTCAAGAAGGTCATAGATAAATAGGAGATGAAGGATATGAACAAAGACAAAATATTGGAATTAGTTAAGAATGAAAATGTACGTTACATTCGTTTACAATTTACTGATTTATTTGGAACGATAAAAAATGTTGAAATACCCGTTAGTCAGTTATCCAAAGCACTGGACAATAAAATGATGTTTGATGGTTCATCTATAGAGGGGTTTGTACGAATTGAAGAATCAGATATGTATTTATATCCAGACTTAGATACATTCGTTATTTTCCCTTGGACTTCAGAAAAAGGAAAAGTAGCTAGATTTATTTGTGATATTTATAACCCTGATGGAACTCCATTTATAGGAGATCCTCGTAATAATTTGAAAAGGGTGTTAAAGGAAATGGAGGAACTAGGATTTAGCCATTTCAATGTTGGCCCTGAACCCGAATTTTTCTTATTCAAACTGGATGAGAAAGGCGAACCTACACTTGAACTGAATGATCATGGTGGTTATTTCGATCTTGCACCAACAGATCTAGGAGAAAATTGTAGACGGGATATTGTGTTGGAATTGGAAGAGATGGGTTTTGAAATTGAGGCGTCTCACCATGAGGTTGCGCCAGGGCAACATGAAATAGACTTTAAATATCAAGATGCCTTACGAGCTTGTGATGATATTCAAACGTTTAAACTTGTTGTAAAAACGATTGCCCGTAAACATGGTTTATTAGCAACTTTTATGCCAAAGCCACTATTTGGAATAAATGGGTCAGGCATGCACTGTAACTTAAGCTTATTTAAAGGTGAAGAGAATGCCTTTTATGATCAAAATGGATCGTTAGAACTAAGTGATACAGCAAGAAACTTCATAGCAGGGATAATAAAACATGCAACAAGTTTCACAGCTGTTACAAATCCAACTGTTAATTCTTATAAAAGGTTAGTTCCTGGATATGAGGCACCTTGTTATGTGGCATGGTCAGCAAGAAATAGAAGCCCACTTATTCGTATTCCAGCTTCGCGTGGTATAAGTACTCGTGTAGAAGTTCGGAGTGTTGATCCATCTGCAAATCCTTATCTAGCAATGGCTGTCCTCTTAGCTTCAGGATTAGATGGGGTAAAAAATAATTTAACAGCTCCAGAGCCAGTAGACCAAAATATTTATGTTATGTCCAAAAAGGAACGTGAGGAAGTTGGCATTATTGATTTACCAGCGACATTGGCACAAGCACTTGAATCACTAAAAGCGGATGAAGTCATTACGAATGCTTTGGGTAGCCATTTGTTTGAACATTTTGTAGAAGCAAAAGAAATTGAATGGGATATGTTCCGTACTCAAATACATCCATGGGAACGAGAACAATATCTAACACAGTATTAAAGAAATTACCAAATCCCAAAAGAAAGAGTGATATAAAGTGTGCGGAATAGTAGGATGGGTAGATTGGCATCATGATTTAACACAACGTATATCTGTTATGAAAAAAATGGCAGAAACCCTGTCTATGCGAGGTCCAGATGCTTTAAATGTATGGAGCTCACGGCATATTTCACTTGGTCATACACGCCTCACCGTTGTCGACCCTGTTGGTGGTACTCAGCCAATGAAAAAGGAAAAAAATGGGCGGGCTTATAGGATTGTATATAATGGAGAGCTTTATAATACAGAAGATATTCGGAGGGAATTGTTGAAAAGGGGATACTCTTTTCAGACCTACTCGGATACGGAAGTATTGCTTACTGCATATATCGAATGGGGTGAAAGGTGTGTAGAACATTTAAATGGAATTTTTGCCTTTGCTATTTGGGATCCAGGGAATGAACAGCTTTATATAGCAAGAGACCGTTTAGGAGTGAAGCCTATTTTTTACCACGAAGGAAATGGATCTCTTCTATTTGGATCAGAAATAAAGGCACTGCTGGCTCATCCAAAGATGAAGGCTGAGGTGGATTGGGATGGACTTCGGGAAGTATTCGGCTTGGGTCCATCTAGAAGCCCAGGTCATGGCGTCTTTCGGGGCATTCAAGAACTTCGCCCAGCACATGCTTTAGTTTTTAATCGAAATGGTTTGAAACAATGGCGTTATTGGAATGTAAAAAGTCAAAACCATCAACACTCGCTTGATGAGACAGTAGAACAAGTTTCATTTCTTGTAAAAGATGCTATCAAACGACAGTTAGTTGCAGATGTCCCTGTTTGTACCTTTTTATCAGGTGGAATTGATTCGAGTGCGATTTGTTCCGTTGCTGCTGATTATTTTAAGAAGGAAGGACGGGGGCAACTACACACTTATTCCATTGATTATGAACAAAATAATCAATATTTTAAATCAAACTCCTTCCAACCCGATGAAGACGCACCTTGGATTACAAAAATGGAGAAGTATTTAAAAACAAAACATCATGCAGCTATTATTGGGAATGAGGAATTAGTAGATTTCTTAGATAAGGCAGTAAGAATGCGGGATTTACCTGGTATGGCAGATGTGGACGCATCGCTATTATGGTTTTGTGAGCAAATGAAGCAAGATTTTACCGTTGCTCTATCAGGGGAATGTGCGGATGAAATATTCGGTGGCTATCCATGGTTCTATCGAGAAGATATCTTACATGCGAATGGGTTCCCTTGGATGAGGTCGCTGGAGGAAAGACAGGAGTTATTGCTCCCACATTGGCAAAAGAAACTAAGGTTAAATGAATATGTCATGGAGCGATATAACGAAACGATTCATGAAGTCCCTCCATTAGAAGGAGAAGCAGTAATTGAAGCACGCCGTAGGGAAATGTTTTATTTAAATATGATTTGGTTTATGCCTACATTATTGGAACGAAAGGATCGAATGAGCATGGGGGCAAGCTTGGAAGTACGTGTCCCTTTTGCTGATCATCGACTTGTAGAATATGCGTGGAACATTCCGTGGGAGATGAAAATGCTGAATGGCCGCGAAAAGGGGATCTTACGAAAAGCGTTAGAAGGAGTTCTTCCTATTGATGTTCTTTATCGTAAAAAGAGTCCATATCCGAAAACCTATCATCCTAATTATTTGAAATTAGTTAAGACTAAGCTAATGAGAATCCTTGACAATCCATCATCGCCAATATTGGAGATCGTTTCAAAGCAAAAAGTAAAAGATATTATCAACTCAGACGGATCTTCTTTCAAAGTCCCTTGGTTTGGGCAGCTTATGACTGGCCCACAACTTATCGCTCATCTCTCTCAAATTAATACATGGCTTGAACGTTACAATATTAACATTGTAGATAACTAGACATGTAACAGAGGTATTTTCCTCTGTTACATATATAAAAGAATATGAATGGAGGAGGAATGAAATTGGAGAACTTGTTTTATTTAAATAGTGTATGGATTATGTTAGGTGCTATTTTGGTCATTTTCATGCAAGGTGGATTCATATTACTAGAAGCGGGATCGACACGAATGAAAAATGCAGGTCATATTGCAGGAAAGACCATCTTTTCATTTGGGATAGCTTCCATCGTATTTTGGGCAGTAGGCTACGGATTTATATTCGGTGAAAATGGAAACTTCTTCGTAGGCATGTCGGATTTCTTCTATTCAGGTGTAGAAGTAGAAGGAAGCCCATATTCAACAACTGCTTTCTTTGTATTCCAGCTTGCGTTTGCAGGAATCTCTTTGGCGATTGCTTTGGGTGGATTTGCGGAAAGGGCAAAGCTCTTAGTATATCTTGTATTTGCGGTCCTTTTTTCAGCGCTTGTATATCCGGTAGTAGCTCATTGGATCTGGGGTGGTGGCTGGTTAGCAGAGCACGGGAAACAAGATTTTGCTGGTTCAACCGTCGTTCATTTAACAGGTGCAATGGCAGCTTTAGCAGCTACGACTCTACTAAAACCGAGAATTGGTAAATATAACAATGATGGCACTGCCAATCAGTTAAGCGGTCATAATCAGGTTTACACGGCATTAGGTGTTTTAATTTTATTTATTGGTTGGTTTGGATTCAATGCAGGCAGTACGTTAGGAGTAGAAGATGGTTTTTTTGCTTTTGTTGCTTTAAATACAGCTTTAGCGGCAGCAGCTGGTAGCATTAGTGCTTTACTTATTTCATGGGTTGTATTAGGTAAGTCGGATATTCCGACCATGCTGAATGGAACATTAGCTGGACTTGTTGCGATTACAGCATCATGTGCATTTGTAGAAACGTGGGCGTCGGTAGTCATAGGGTTTGTAGCAGGAATCATCGTTTTTTATAGTGTAAGATTCTTTGAAAGACGTAAAATCGATGATCCAATATATGCTCTATCTGTTCATGGACTTGCAGGAGTTTGGGGAACGTTATCAACGGGATTCTTTGCTACTCCAGAATTAGCAAGTGTAGGTCAAGCGGGACTATTCTATGGAGGAGGATTCACCCAGCTTGGAGTTCAGGCACTGGGGATTATGGTATCAGCAGCTTATGCATTTAGTGTATCCTATGTCCTTCTACTCGTAATAAGAAAAGTAATGAGAGGACTTAGAGTAACAGAAGAACAAGAATTAATAGGACTAGATTTAAGTGAACATGGTAGCTATGGGTATCCTGAAGCATTCACAACTAAAGATATCCCAACAGTCGCATTAACCAATGTTTTACCTTCCAGACCATTAAACGAATAAAGTGATCTATTGGCAATCATGCCGTGAAAAACATGTAACCCATCGAAACTTTTTACGGAAGGGTTACATGTTTACTTCTAATCATTTTGGTAGAAAAAGTACAGGGGGGATTTATGATGAAACCAAGATATTTAATTCTTGAAACAGGTGAAATGTTTGAAGGGAAATGAATGCTATCAAACTTTAAAAAGCTTGTATGATGCCAATCTATTAACATACCAAAAGAGTACGGAAGCTTTACAACTTTCTCATGAGTTTATTATAAAAAATGTGTTTGAGATTACATGGAAGGAAATGAAGAAAGAATATGGCCCGGCACCTTGCGAGTTTTCTTGGTTTTTAATGGGGAGTGCGGGAAGATGCGAACAGGCTATCATTAGTGATCAAGATCATGGCATCCTATATGAAGAGAAAAGTGGGTCTTGCGCTTCCTATTTTTTAATTTTTGGGGAGAAGCTTATTCAGGCTTTGAATGATGTTGGTTATCCTCTATGTGAAGGGAACGTAATGTGTTCTAACCCATTATGGTGTCAATCAAACAAGGATTGGGAAATTCAGATTAAAAAGTGGATCAAGGATGATACATGGAAATCATTCAGGTATTTATTAATTTTTATAGATGCGAGAGTAGTTGTTGGAGACGAGAATAGGGTCATGTCTTTAAAAAGAATGATTTATCAAATCATTGAGAAGCAACCGGCATTATTAGAAAGATTACTAGAAAATACGAAATATCACGTAAAAGCAATTGGTTTATTTAACCAGTTTTTGACTGTTTCTTCAGGACCTTATACTGGTTATATGGATTTAAAAGCTACAGCAATCTTTCCTTATGTTAACGCTATTCGATTATTGTCCATAATAGAAAAAATTGATTCAACCTCGACATTGTCTCGAATGGAAGCACTTTGTAAATATGATCTGTACAAAAAGATAATGGATACCCATCATTCTAATTTTAAGAAGCTTATGCATTATCGAGTATTACATAGGGACACAAAAAGTTATAAGGATGGACGTTATCTTCATGTAAAAACGCTAAATAAGTTGGAAAGGCGTGAGATTAAACAAATATTTAAAGATTTAGAAAATCTCCAATCATTTACAAATATGGTGGTACAAGGGGGCATAAAGAATGAAAGATAACCCTTTGATTCAGTTTATGAAGCAGTTCCATGGAAAAATCTCATCTAATATTTATACGCCATTTATTGGAAAGTCTGACCTAAAACATCTTGCTTTTTTAAGAAGTTTGGAAAAAGAGTTGAAGACAGAGAAAAGTTTATATATCTCTCTACAGGAACTAAACGTCGTCGTATTTGATTTTGAAACGACGGGTTTCTTTCCTGAACGAGGTGATCAAATTCTTTCCATTGGTGCAGTAAAGGTGAAAAATGGACAAATGAGTGATAGTGAAACGTTTTATTCACTAGTTTCCCATAAGGAAGAGCTTTCTCCTTCTATTAAGAAGTTAACAGGACTTGATGAATCGGAATTACAAACTGCTCCTCCCTTGTCTGAAGTACTTATTCATTTTTACCAATTTGTTAAGAAGGATACCCTTGTTGCGCATCATGCTAGTCATGAAAAGAAGTTTCTGCAGCATGCCAATTGGAAGATGTTTAGAAAACCATATAAACATCGAATAGTGGATACATCCTTAGTATTTAGCTTAGTAAATTCAGATAAAAATGTTGTAAGTCTTGATGATTATTGCAGATTATCAGGACTGGAGACTCGAAATCGACATCATGCTTTAGGAGATGCGAGGATGACTGCAAAGTTGTGGCAACTTTATCTGAAGAAACTTAGAGATGAAGGATGTTATACATTAAAAGATGTATATGAACGATTAGCAAGGATAAAATAAGTGGAAATACTCTAATAAAATTCATGGAGGTGTGTTATGTCATCAGTAGTCGTAGTTGGAACACAGTGGGGCGATGAAGGAAAAGGGAAAATTACAGACTTTTTATCACAAAATGCCGAAGTTATTGCTCGCTATCAAGGTGGGAATAATGCTGGACACACAATTAAATTTGATGATGAAACATATAAATTACATTTAATTCCATCTGGTATTTTTTTCAAAGAAAAGATTTGTGTACTTGGAAACGGAATGGTCATTGATCCAAAAGCATTTGTGAATGAAGTGGCCTATCTACACGAGTACAATATATCAACGGATAATCTCCGAATTAGTAATCGGGCACATGTGATTTTACCTTATCATATACAGCTAGATATCCTACAAGAAGAAGAAAAGGGAGAGCAAAAAATTGGGACAACAAAAAAAGGCATTGGCCCCGCCTATATGGACAAAGCGGCCCGTATGGGAATTCGTATTGTAGATTTACTAGACAAAGGAGTATTCCGGGAAAAATTAAAGCAGAATTTAGAAGAGAAAAATCGGTTATTTGAAAAAATATATGAAGTAAAGCCGATGAAAGTAGAAGATATTTTAGATGAGTATTATGAGTATGGTCAAAAAATGGCGCCCTATGTTTGTGATACATCGGTAGTTTTAAACAATGCATTGAATAAAGGTCGTCGTGTATTATTTGAAGGAGCTCAAGGAGTTATGCTTGATATCGACCAAGGTACCTACCCATTTGTAACATCATCGAATCCAATAGCTGGTGGAGTAACCATTGGTTCGGGTGTCGGTCCTTCAAAGATTAATCATGTAGTTGGTGTTTCTAAAGCCTATACAACCCGTGTTGGTGATGGACCATTCCCTACGGAGTTACATGATGAGATTGGAAATCAAATTCGTGAGGTTGGTCGTGAATATGGAACAACAACAGGTAGAGCGCGTCGTGTTGGTTGGTTTGATAGTGTCGTAGTAAGACATGCCCAACGTGTGAGTGGAATTACCGATCTTTCACTTAATTCTATTGATGTTTTGACAGGCATTGAAACACTAAAAATTTGTGTAGCGTATCGATATAGAGGAGAAATCATAAATGAATTCCCAGCAAGTCTTAACGTATTAGCTGAATGTGAACCCGTTTACGAAGAGATGCCTGGTTGGAAAGAAGATATAACTGGTGTGAGAAGTTTAGATGAGTTGCCTGCAAATGCTCGCCATTATATAGAACGTATTTCTCAATTAACAGAAATTCCATTATCCATCTTCTCTGTTGGTCCAGATCGTACACAAACAAATGTAGTGAGAAGTGTTTATCGTTCATAAGTAATCTGCTACATGATTTAGTGACTAAGAGGACCAAGTGTTAACGCAAATTGAAATATTCGAGGAGGAAAAACATTGATTGAACGCTACACCAGAGAGGAAATGGGAAAGATTTGGACAGAAGAAAATAAGTTCGAAGCATGGTTAGAAGTAGAAATTTTAGCATGTGAAGCATGGAGTGAACTTGGCGTCATTCCAAAAGAAGATGTGATACAACTTCGTAAAAATGCATCCATTGATATCGAACGAATAAAGGAAATTGAACAAGAAACCCGTCATGATGTAGTTGCTTTTACCCGTGCAATATCAGAAACATTAGGAGAAGAACGTAAATGGGTTCACTATGGATTAACTTCTACAGACGTGGTCGACACTGCTCTTTCTTACCTTATCAAACAAGCAAATGAAATTCTCCGTAAAGACTTACATAACTTCATTGAAATTTTAAAAAACAAAGCCATCGAACATAAACATACCGTTATGATGGGGCGTACACATGGAGTACATGCGGAACCAACCACATTTGGACTCAAACTGGCAATTTGGTATGAAGAAATGAAACGTCATTTAGAGCGCTTTGAATTGGCAGCTAGTAATATGGCTTATGGAAAATTATCCGGAGCGGTTGGTACCTATGCAAATATTGATCCATTTGTGGAGAAATATGTTTGCGAAAGGCTCGGGCTTCTACCTGCACCTGTATCAACACAAACTTTGCAGCGTGACCGCCATGCTGCATACATATCGACACTTGCATTAATCGCAACCTCTATCGAAAAGTTTGCAACGGAAATTCGCGGGTTACAAAAGACGGAAACTCGGGAAGTAGAGGAACGTTTTGCTAAGGGCCAAAAAGGATCATCAGCTATGCCACATAAGCGTAATCCGATTGGTTCAGAAAATATGACAGGCATGGCGCGTGTTTTGCGAGGGTATATGGTGACCTCTTATGAAAATGTTAGCTTATGGCATGAACGAGATATTTCCCATTCATCAGCAGAACGTGTGATTTTACCAGACGCTACGATTGCACTTAACTATATGTTAAATCGCTTCGGTAATATTGTGAAGAACTTGACGGTGTTTCCAGAAAACATGAAGCGTAACATAGATAAAACGCACGGCGTTATTTTCTCCCAACGTGTATTACTTAAATTAATTGATAAAGGAATGGCAAGGGAAGCGGCATATGACATTGTTCAGCCATTAGCAATGGAGGCATGGGAAACAGAAACCCATTTCAAACAACTTGTGGAACAAGATGAACAAATCAGTCAAACCCTTACCCAGGAAGAAATTAATGACTGCTTTAACTACACATGGCATTTGAAAAATGTTGATGTTATATTTGAGCGTTTAAGGCTATCGGAAGGGGGATAACATGAAAGCTGAACTTCTAAATGAAGGAAAGGCAAAAAAAGTTTTTCAAGAATACTTGTGCCCGTGAATTCGTTAATCGAAGTGAATCTAATATTCACGGCATTCACCCAAAGGCTTTGCGAACGCCAAGTTTTCTAATGTTGGAAGATGAAGGACGATACATAGTAAAAAACAGGTGGTTCTTCATCTCCCAAGTTTTTAAATATTATCCATATAGAAATTGCTTCGCCTTTCCTACCGGTGCTTTTGTCATCAAACTTACACTAACGAAAAGAATCGTTGAAATAAGAATACCCCAAAGTCCAGAAGCCAAACCAAAAGGCTTTACTTGCATCAATTCTAGGATAATAACAATGAATCCACTAACTACTACACTAGAAATTACACCAGCCGCAGTTCCTCGTTTCCAAAAGAACGCCCCAATGATGGCTGGTACAACAACTAGTAAACCAGCGGAGGAGGAAACGGATAGAACTGCAATCAAATTAACTTTCAATAATGAAAAGATAAATGCCAAAGCAGCAATGACAGGGATGACAATTTTACCAACTTTAAGTTGTGCGGAATCACTTGTATTTTTCTTCACGTTCCCATAGACATCTCTAGCAAATAAAGATGAAAGGGTGAGTAAAATCGAATCAATAGTCGAAATAGCAGCTGCCATAATTCCTACCATCACGATAACCCCTAAAATCGGTGGTACCAAATCAGATTGAAGGACTAATGGTGTTGCCATGTCTGCATTATCTAGATTTGGGAACATGATTAATGCAGAATAACCCCAAATAACTGCTACAATCGTATAAATAAATCCAAATATTAGAAAGCCCATAAGCATATGTTTCATACTTTTTAATGATGAAGGCATATACAATCTTTGGCTAACTTGTGGGTTGGATAAACTAAAGAAAAACCAAGGTAGACTTAGCCCTAAAAAATTTAGAAAGCTAAAAAAGCCATTTCCGGGCACGGTTAAGTATTCTGGGTATGTTGTTTCAAGTGTCCCAAAGAAACCACCAAAGCCACCAAGACCTTTAATTAAGACAAGCACGACAATCGTAGAAGTAACAATCATAAAAAGTGCCTGTAGAGAGTCTGTCCATACTACTGATCTAATTCCTGCGATATAAGTGAAGAAAATAGCTAATGCTGTAGCAAGAATAACACCAGTAGAAAAGGAAATAGCATGATTTGTCACGCCTTGTAATAAGTACCCAACACCTGACAATTGAACCGCGCTATAAGGAATTAAAAAAATGCAGTTTGAGATAGCAACGAGAATTGCTACAGTTTTACTATCGTAGCGATCACCTAACATTTCGGATGGGGTTACATAACCGAATTTCTTTCCTACTTTCCAAAATCTAGGTCCAAAAAAGGCAACAAGGGAAACCCCCATTAAATAAATCAGTTCAAAACCTAATGCTCCAACCCCACCATTATATGTAAGACCTGCAAGTCCTACTAACATGAATGCACTATAAGTTGTGGCACTATAGCTGAGTGCAGACACAAACCCATTCATCTTTCGGTCTCCAAGAAAGTAACTGCTCATGTTATTTTGTTTTCCTGATCTTGACAAAAATGCAATGAAAATGGCAACTGCGACATAAATAGCAATGGCGCTCCATACGAAAGTAGTACTCATTTCTCTTTACCCCAATCCTTTGTGATAAAATAATTAATTCCAATAACGATGATGGCTAGGATGATCCAAACGAAGAAACTCCCATACCATTTTGTAACATTTGTAAGTAGTGTATAGGGGAGGATATAGGCCATAAGAACAAAAAGTAAAATCATAAGTCCCCATTTTAATTCGTCTTTCAAGATAACCCCTTCCTTCTCTAAAAATTGTTTGTTCATATCGTGAAGTTTTTCACAATATAGGTATAAGTCGGTCCATAAATAGTTGGGTTTTTCATATCATAACAAATTGTGCTACTTTTTTCTATATTTAAATAAAAAATCAGTAGATAACACTTCCAGACAAAAAAATGAAACCATTCATTATTTGATGGTTTCATTTCAAGATAAGAAAATATAAAAATTTAGTTTATTAAATCTTGTCATAAGGAAGGCCACGTCCAGCTCCAGCGCCCAGCGAAACTCCCTTTACCTCCGTACGTCGCTACGAAGCACAGGATGTGCGAGTACAGGCGTTGCGACAGGACGTCGCGTTCTTAGCCTGTAAGGGCGCTTGCGCTTTTGATCTTGGTTAATTATATTTTAAAATCTAACTTAATAAGTCCAGCTTCTTTTGCTGACAGTATGGCGATGATGGATAATGGACCGATAATCAATCCAATGATGCCGAAGAAGTACAAACCTAACCATAAACCAATTAAAGTTGGAAGTGGAGGTAAACCAATTTGGTCTCCCATAACTTTTGGTTCGACCGTTCTGCGTATGATTAATAATATGGCAGCTAAAACAAGTAATTGAATTCCTGTATTCGTATCTCCAGCTATTAAATCAAATAATGCCCATGGTGCAAGGATAACAATGGAACCGATAATTGGAATTAAATCGATAAACCAAACAATTAAGGACATAACAAGTGCATTATGTGGAGAAATAAAGATTAGACCGATATACGTTACGATAAAAATAATAATACTAACTAAAAGCTGTGCTTTTATAAAGCCTGTAAAAAACCGTGTGGAGCGTTGTAAGATATATTGGATTTTTTCAGCATTTTCTTCACGGAATTTGGAGTAAAATATTTTTCTGTATTTTGGAAGGTCTATACTTATTAAAAATAACGCGATTAAATAGATAATAATAACAACGACTAAATTTGGAATTCCTTGGATCCAACCTGCTAGTATTGGTATCATTCCTTGTGCCATATTGGTTAACCATTCTAGAAGGTTAGAAACCTGTCCTTCCATTTCATTTATAAAGATAGGTGGAAGCCCTGCTGCAGTTTTATTAATATCTTCGAGCAATTTTTCGATGAAGACATTGATATCAATAATGTAATAAGGTAATCTTTCTGCAAATCGTATCGTTTCATTTACGACTCTAGTGATAGCAACATAGAATATGAAGGCGATACTTAAAACAAATAATAGAAATGAAATTAATACTGCTGGTAACCTAGTTTTCAGCTTTAAATGTTTCTGTAGGAACCGAACTAAAGGTTCTAAGATGAAAGCCGTAACCGTGGCTAATATTAAAGGCATGAAAGCGGAAGAATAGAAATATAGAATGATTGCAATTAATAGGAGTGAAACTGCAATAACAATTCGTTTTGTTGTAAAAAACTTAGCCAAATAAAAACTCCTTTCAATCACGAATACTTTTATTATAGTATGGGGTATCCAATTGTTTCCAATACTTAAGTAAATAATTTGCTATATATTTTTTTTGCGTACCTGCGAAATGAGGGATTTTTCTTGAGTTTTCTTTCTTTTACAAAGGATTCAAATTGCCTTTTACGTTCAAATTGTATTTGCTCGCTTTC
>NZ_JBHTKV010000034.1:0-27946 GCF_042678465.1 Oceanobacillus caeni
GCCGAAAAAGTGTACAAAAATAGAGTGCCGGAAATATTGGTGTGAAAGACACACCGAGAAAAACTTGACACATACTTCACCATCTACCTTTTTCCATTCATAAAAACTGTCTGCTACAATAAGACATCGTTTTTGTGACATTAATTTTTTAAAACTCGGTTTTTCATGTGCAGTTTCGCTTCTTGCATTTATCATTTTATACCCTATTTTTTCATCCTTCGCCCATGACGGAACTAATCCCCAGCGCAAATATCCCGCTCGCTTTTTCTTTCCATCATGAATAATAGCTAATACATTTTGACCAGGAGCGATATTATAACTAGGTTGATAGGAATCAATTGGTTCATCGATATCAAATTCTTCAAGAATCTCTAGTTCATCTTTAAGCAACGTATACCTGCCACACATGTTCAATCACCCCTTGTAGAAAACCTTGCATTCCCTTTTCCTTTAAACGTACGATAAGCCCCTTCCATACATGCTACTATAAACGCAAAAACTTTTGAATTACTTTGAATTGAGAATGGGACTTCAACATTCCTAGACTTGATTATCATTCCGAGTTTGATAAGTGGACTTAAACCTGTAAATATAATTGCAGTTACCAAACCATTGGAAAGGATTCCCCGAAGCTAGTTGATCTGAAGCTTATTAATCAACCTGATTAAACAGATATTAGACAACTACTTTTTGGGCATATTATCAATATCTTTATCATTCATTTTTGTCCGAAGGGAGAAGATCAGATGGATTTTTTTCACGGTCAAGAAACACTTACGGCCATGCAATGGGTTTTGAGGGCAGTAGTAAGCTATTTTTTTATGCTTATTATCACAAAATTAATGGGACAGCGCTCCATTTCACAGCTTAATTTACTTGATTTTGCGATTGCAGTGATTATTGGTAACATAATCGCCCACCCTTTATCTGACGAAGGATTAGGCTTAAAAGGAGCTATGATTACGATGGGTTCACTTGTCATTTTATATGTATCAAGTGTTTTCATCGTATTAAAATCAAAATATATAAGAAAATTTGTTTTACCAAATCCAATGCCATTAATTAAAAATGGACAATTTGTTTATAAAAACTTAGCAAAGGCAAGAATTTCAGTGGATTACATATTATCAGAAGCCAGAAAAGAAAATATTGATGACCTTAAAAAGCTCTCGTTAGCTTTATGGGAGCCTAATGGAACGATTTCATTTTTTGTTAGTCCTAATTATCAGGCTATTACTCGGGGGGATTTAAATATTTTAACGAAGCCTTTTGATTTTCCAAAAGTTGTTATAAGAGAGGGGAATATAGAAAAATCTGTCCTACAGCAAGCCGGAAAGGAGGAAAGCTGGCTGCTATCAGCATTAAAAACAAATCATAATGTTGTACTGGAAGATGTGTTATTAGCTACTATAGATAAGAGCTATCAGTTAAAAGTTTTCTTATATCGCTAATGAAGGTACTGATTACTCACATACTCCATTAGGAAAAGCCATCATTATCATTCCGTTGTAGAATTTTTCTTGAATAGCAGATGAAAAAAACAGCACGAAACCAAATGTTTATCCATTCGATTTCATGCTGTTTATTTGTTTTAAAAAAGTTTTGTTCCAGTCTTATTTACCAATAAATTGTTGTGTCCAAAGGTTACCATTTTCTACATAACCCACACCGATGTGTGTAAAGTTTCCGTTAAGGATATTAGCACGGTGACCTTCACTGTTCATCCAAGCATTTACCACTTCTGCTGGAGTACGTTGACCTTTGGCAATGTTTTCACCTGCAGTACTGTAGCTAACGCCGAATTTCTTCATCATATCAAATGGTGAACCGTAAGTTGGGCTATTATGATCAAAGTATCCATTCGCTGCCATATCACGAGATTTTTCACGAGCTACTTTACTCAATTCATTATCTACTTTTAGTGCTGCTAAACCATGTTTTGCTCTTTCTTGGTTTGTTAAAGTAACTACTTCTTGTTCAAATTGGCTTAATTGATTACCTTGTTCTTTTGTAGCTTCTTTTTCAGCTGGTTTTTGAGTTTCTTTCGTTGGTTGTTGTACTTTATTATCAGCTGGTTTTTCAACTTCTTTTGCTGGTTGTTCTACTTTATTTTCAGACGGTTTTTCTACTTCTTTTGCTGGTTGGTCAGATTTATTTTCGGCTGGTTTTTCAACTTCTTTTTCCGGTTGATCTGCTTTATTCTCTTTTGTTGGTTGTTGATTGTTGTCATTACAGTTTATCTTATACTTGTTCATTGCTTTCTGAACTAAATCGTGAATCTTAGCTTGATCTAGATTTTTATTGTTTAGGTTAACTTGTTCTCCATTAATAGAGTAATAAACTTGATATGAACTATTTGCATTAGCGTTTGTATCTGCATGTGCATCTGCGGAATCAAATGCTCCCCCAAAAATAATTGCAGCCGATAATGCTGTTACAATACCTACCTTCTTAAACATATATATGTTCTCTCCTTTTGGTTTTTATTTTTGAAAAGCCCTCGTGTGACTTACAAAATCATCATAGCATAGGTTTTATGTAATAATTTTGGCTCTAATTTCCAAATGAGAGATTTCAAATAAACTAGATTCATAAAAAAAGAGAAAACCTTGATTTATCCATAAAACTGGAAAATCCTCGATTTAGAATAAATGGATAGGGATGCTTTTTCCTACAAAATTTTCCAAAATATTAATATTGACACTTTTTTTAATGGCGTCATTTGTTACAAAACCACCTTTTTTGTAAACAAATTGTCACTTGATTTGTTCTCTATTTCGGATTATTTTTATTAATATGCTTTTCACTATTCTATATATAGGAAGTTTCTAAAATCTATTAAAGGGAAAAATTAAAACTATTATACAACCCCCATAAAAAAGTAGAATTAGAAGTATTACTATATAAAGTCTGACTTCATTGGAGGAACTTAAATGTTTTCAAATGCTGAAATTGGAATTGATTTAGGAACAGCTAACATCCTGATCTATTCAAAATCAAAAGGTATCGTACTAAATGAGCCATCTGTTGTGGCAATTGACATAAATACAAAACAAGTCGTAGCCGTTGGGGCTGAGGCAAAAGAAATGATCGGAAAAACTCCTCAAAACATCGTACCTATCCGTCCCTTAAAAGATGGCGTTATTGCGGATTATGACGTAACCGCGCAAATGCTAAAAGTTCTCTTAAAAAAGGTAAGCAAAAAAGCAGGAATTTCTACGAGAAAACCTATTGTTGTAGTCTGTACTCCATCTGGAAGTACTTCTGTGGAGAGACGCGCAATCCACAATGCAGTCACTAGTTACGGTGCAAAGAATGTACATTTAATAGAAGAACCTGTTGCTGCAGCAATTGGTGCTGATTTACCGGTTGATGAACCTACTGCAAGTGTGGTTGTTGACATTGGTGGAGGTACAACCGAGGTTGGAATTATCTCATTCGGAGGTGTAGTTGCTTGTAATTCAGTACGTGTAGCAGGCGATCGTTTGGATGAAGAAATCATTCTTCACATTCGCAAACATTACAACATTTTAATTGGGGAACGTACTGCTGAAAGTATTAAAATGGAGATTGGCCATGCAGATTCGGATCATGAAGAAGTAAATATGGAGGTTCGTGGACGTGATATGGTTACGGGGTTACCAAAAACCATTACAATCTCATCTAAAGAAATTCACTCTGCTCTTAAAGAATCTCTAGAACAAATCCTTGATACAATCCGTGCAACATTAGAAGATTGCCCACCTGAACTAAGTGGAGACATCGTAGACCACGGTATTGTTCTAACTGGTGGCGGAGCATTATTAAATGGAATACAAAAATGGTTGTCTACAGTAATCAATGTTCCCGTTCATATTGCACCTAGTCCACTAGAATCAGTTGCAATTGGAACAGGTCGTTCTTTACAAATGATTACAAAATTACAAAAGGCTGCAAAATAATCCTCTTCAGTTCATGTATTTTTTTAATGCATGAACTGTTTTTTTAATCATAATAAAAAATATTTAGAAATTAACGATAGAAATCGTTTACAAATGTTTTACTTTGCTTTATAATACTAATTAATCAACCGTGTTCATTCACGGTTAAAACCTACGAATAAGTTACTGCCTAGTCTGTTCACATTCCTTTATAGGTCTGTTCCAACAGATGTAAGCCATTTCAAAACATTTGAAATGGCCTTTTTTTATTCCACCTAAATGGGCAGTAAGAAGTCTTCTTTATTATATTCGAAACGAACAACATTAAAAAACCTGCTTCACATAGCAGGTTACATTCTAGCAGTCACATTCTATCAGCATTAGCACTCTTTTATATTTACTCCACGTTTTGCCATTTCTTTTATATACAAATCCCCAGGAACTATTTGCTCTGGAGGTAGAACGCCTTTATCCTTGATCGTTCCATTTCCTATCATTTGTGCAACAACAGAAATCGTATTAGCAGTAGCGCGAGCCATTGCTGTTGTTTTCTTTTCTTTATAGGTCACCATTTCATATTGACGTTTGCAAGGTTTCCCGTCTTTTAAACCTGAGACAATAACCCGAAGTAATACAACATCGTCTTTTTCTCCTAATTCTACGATTGGATCCAGCACTTTTAAAAATACTTCTCTCGGACTTACCTTCATTCCGTTGATATCTACTTTAAAGCCTTTACGCGTTAAATTTAAATCAATCAAAAACTTAAATTTTTCTGCATGGCCTGGGTAGCGTATGGTTTTATATTCTAATTCCTCTAGGTTAGGAAATGAAATCGACAGAGTAGATGTCCCCCCCGAAGTATGAAAGGCTTCTAAAGGTCCAAATTTTTCAAAATGAATTTCCTCTACTTCAGATAAGGAAGGAATCTCTTGTTTCACGCCATTTCGTATAATAAAGGATGGGTCTGTATAATGATCAAAAACGCCTTCCATGGAAAATACATGATTATACTGAAATGGAGGCTCTGGTCTTAATGGAATTCCACCAACAAATAGTTTAATAGACCTAACGTTATCTAGTTTACTACCCCCATAGCCAGATAAAATATTGATCATGCCAGGAGCAACACCTAGATCCGGAATGATTGTAATTTTAGCTTTTTTGGCTTCCTCAGCTAATTTTAATACTTTATCCGTTATATGACCGATGTGTCCTCCTAAATCAACAGAATTTACCCCTACTTTAATAGCCGTCTTAGCAACTGTTTCATTAAAAGTATAAAATAATGCATTAATAATCACATCAAACTGTTTCATGAAATTCTCTAATTCATTAAGATTATTCGCATCAACTTGATAGGCGGTTAGTTTAGCCGATTCAAGTTGTTCACATACCTTTTGAGCACGATCTAAATCCACGTCAGCCAAACCAACAGCTGAAACATTCGGACTCGTTACTAAATCTCTTACCACTTCTTTCCCCATTAACCCAGATCCCAATACACCAACTTTCATACGGTTACCTCCAGTATCTCAAAAGTTGTTTACTTTCATTGGCAGGTACCCCCTGCATAAGTGCAACTAAGACATTCGCTAAAAGCATGCGAATGTCAAGTTTTCTAAGTGTCTTCATTAGTCTACGTCAATTTGGGCACGTTGTAATTTACCACTATAATCCACATAAACCGCCTTCCATTCTGTAAACACGTCCAGTGCCTGAACACCTGAATCACGATGACCATTTCCCGTTCCTTTTGTACCGCCGAATGGTAAATGAATTTCCGCTCCAGTTGTTCCTGCATTCACGTACACGATACCAGTATCTAAATCACGTTGTGCTTGAAATACACGATTTACATCTTGAGTAAAAATAGAACTTGATAGACCAAATGACACCCCGTTATTAACCTCAATCGCCTCTTCTAGACTTTGGACAGGAATTAACGAAACAACCGGACCAAAGATTTCTTCCTGCGCTATTCTCATATCTGGTTTAGCATCTGTAAACAAAGTTGGAGCAAAGAAAAATCCACCCTCAAAACCAGAGCCGCTTAATTCATATCCACCTTCGACTAATCTGGCACCTTCCTTTTTACCAATCTCGATATAATCTTTAATTTTATTCATACCTGCCTGATTAATGATAGGACCAACTTTTATGTTTTCATCTAAACCATTGCCAATTGTTAATTCTTTCATTTTTACTAATAACTTTTTCTCAAGCTGCTCTTTTACTGCTTCATGCACAATAACACGGCTACATGCTGTACAACGCTGCCCACTTGTTCCATAGGCGCTCCACAATATTCCCTCGACCGCTAAATCTAGGTCAGCATCATCCATAACGATTACTGCATTTTTTCCCCCCATCTCTAGTGAAACCTTTTTTAGTTGTCTACCACAATCAGCCGCAATATTTCTACCGACATCATTAGATCCTGTAAACGAAATCACTCGAATATCGTCGTGATGGACCATCGCATTTCCAACAGTCGCTCCACTACCAAAAACAACATTTATTACTCCTTTTGGTAGACCAGCTTCTTCAAAAATTTTAGCGAGTTCATAAGCCATAATTGGCGTTTCCGAAGCTGGCTTCCATACTACTGCATTTCCAGCAACAATTGCCGGGAATGATTTCCATGTTGCGATTGCAATCGGAAAATTCCAAGGGGTAATTATCCCAACTACTCCAACTGGAACCCGCTGACTCATAGCAAACTTACTTTTTAGTTCTGCCGGGGTCGTCTGTCCAAACATCCTTCTACCTTCTCCTGCCATATAAAAGGCCATATCGATTCCTTCCTGCACTTCTCCCCTTGCCTCTTCAATTACTTTTCCGTTTTCCATCGTTAGCAGTTTAGATAAATGTTCTTTTCTTTCTTCTAATAAATGACCAACTCGATATAAAAATTGTGCACGTTGTGGAGCTGGTACAAGTGCCCATTCTTTTTGAGCGTTCTTTGCCGCAAAAACAGCATCATTTACCGAATCTTGACCGGATAATGGAACTTGAACAATCTCTTTACCGTTCGCTGGATTAATAACAGCTACTGTTTCTTTCACCTCCACCCATTTTCCGTTGATGTAGTTCTTTAATTTGTTCGTATCTAAAGAAACTGACATATAAGCATCCCCTTTCCCTTTTTTAAAGAGAGACTCATACTACTTCTAAATTCATCTGACACTATATTTTATTAAAAGGCCAATTGTTTAAGAACATTTGTTTACATGGATATGCTTATGTTATACTTATAGAATTGTAAAGCAGAGATATACAAAAGAGAGGACATAGTTTCATGCAGAAAAAACAACAATGGACATCACGTTTAGGATTTATCCTTTCATCTGCTGGTGCTGCCATAGGCCTTGGTGCAATTTGGAAGTTTCCATATATGACCGGTACTAATGGCGGAGGAGCATTTTTCTTATTATTTATCGCTTTTACCATCATTATTGGATTACCTATTCTAATTGCAGAATTCATTATTGGTAGGGGGGCTGGTACGGAAGCTGTTCGTGCCTATAAAAAGCTTTTACCAAATGGTATTTCTAAATATATTGGTCACTGGGGAGTTGTTGGGGCTTTTTTACTTATGTCATTTTATTGTGTCGTTGGTGGATGGGTTCTCATATATAGTATTTTGTCTATTCCTGGACTTATTGTTCAAGAAGGCGCTAATTATAATGAACTTTTCTCCCAAATCACAGGCACTCCATGGGTTACCCTCTTAGGTTTTGCACTATTTCTTCTAATCAATATGATAGTTGTTTCTTTCGGAATTCAAGATGGAATAGAAAAGGCTAGTAAAATATTAATGCCGCTATTATTTATCTTTTTTATCATATTAGTGATTCGCGCTGTCACGTTTGAAGGTGCTATAGAAGGTATCCGCTTTTTCCTTGAACCTGATTTTTCAAAATTAAATCAGGAAAACATTTTATATGCATTAGGACAATCATTCTTTTCCTTAGCAGTTGGAATTTCGGTTATGGTAACATATAGTTCCTATTTAGGTAAGGATGTAAGTTTACCAGTATCAGCTGGTTCTGTTTCGATTATGAATATTTTAGTTTCCTTGTTTGCTGGACTAGCTATCTTCCCTGTTGTATTTGCATTTGGATTGGAGCCAGCAGAAGGACCTGGGTTATTGTTTATCGTATTACCAGAAGCTTTTAGCAGCATGCCATTTGGTGAATTGTTCTTGAGCTTATTCTTATGGTTGTTTTCATTTGCGGTCTTCACTTCTTCCTTTAGCATGCTTGAAATTATAACAGCAGCATTTATGAATAAAAACCGTTCGCGTAGAAAAGTAGCAAGTATTTCAACTCTATTAGTATTCATCGCTGGTATTCCAGCTGCACTTTCTTCCAATATACTTAGTGATTTCACAATTTTCGGTTTGACCGTATTTGATGCTACAGATTTCCTTGTTAGTAATATTATGCTACCGGGTGGGTGTTTGTTCATCGCTTTATTTGTCGGATTTAAAATGGATCGAACTTTAGTACAACAAGAATTTCTAGCTGGAGGTCAATTTGGGATTAACACGTATCACGTATGGTACCAACTTATACGCTGGTTAGTTCCGATAACGATTATTATTGTGTTCTTAACAACACTTGGAATCATATAAAATAAAACAAGGCTCTGGAACTCTGGAGCCTTGTTTTATTATTTATAGTTCAAACTATAGACGTGAAAATAATATATTATTTTCTAAATGAATGCGTTGGAACGTATCCTCTTCTGATTCTGCTAAGCACGCATATGTGATTTGATAAGAACCACATGCATCTGCTGGCGGTAAGAAATCACCAGTAATGATTCTCATTTCTTTCAACAGATTTCCTACAGCGTTATGTTCATCTTCTAATCCACCATTTGCTACCCGAATCTTTTCTAGCAGTTCTTTACTTTGATTGGCCTCATATTCCTTGATAAGCGGGAATACTTCATTATTTTCTTTAATCGTGTGTTGCTTCAAACGTAGAGAGTGGGTATCACGGACAAATCTAACCAATTTTCTCCTTCAATCGTCCATGAAAACCTGTCACAGCCCAAACACTCTATCATTAAAAAAAGCAGAGCAAATTCAATTAGAATTTGCTCTGCAATTTAATTCCATTTAATCTTCATCAAATTGATATAGCATTTCAAAGTTCTCTTCGTTTAAAAGCTCTGCAACATGCACTCTTACTCCGTGTCCAAAAACAACTTCATCTTCTGTCATCGCAACAATCATCGCTTTTGTATTGTTTTGAACATCCAAATAAATATCCCCAACAACTGGTTTTAATGTATCATCATTTTCCGCTAAGTATGAAATCGATTCATCTTGTAACTGTTGTTCTTCCGGCACTAAATTCTTGTCATAATAAGCAATTTCCTGACTAGCATCTTTCTTACCAGGAACCAATACGACATACTCATGATGTTTAACACCGTTATCTCTTGTCGTTACAACATTTCCATCTTCCACACTTTCTACCTTTTCAATTTCATTTAAAGAGTAGTGATCAAGAAAGTCTGGTGCTGGTTTGACGATGAGAATATAATCACCAGGCTTAGCTTTTTCATTCTCATCAATTGTGTAACGTTTACCATAAAAAATAAATGTATCATTATGTTTCGGTTTGTAATACTGTATCTCTCTTGCTTGTGTTAAAACTTGTTGCATATCCTTTAAACGATATAGATGGACTGATCTTTTAAACATTGGTTTTACACTATATACTTTATGCAATTCATTTTTATAGAAAACAAATTGACCCTTTCTTACCTGGAAAAGTTTCATTTAATTCCTCCTAGTTGATTAATAAAGATAAAAGTTCAGAAAAAAGTATAGGACTTATCTCTTTATGTTAGCTGGTCGTAGGAAAGCATAAAGAAGACTTCCCCTACATAAGCCAACCAAGCATTGCTAAATTCTAATAGAGGTTATTCAAAAAGTCCAGTAAAAATGACACTTCGAATTCCCGACGCGCAGAAAACAAATTAAAGGAAGGCCGACTAAAACAGCCTTTGCAGCTAACTCACGTCTCCCTATGTAGGGGCAGCGTTGCAACAAATCTTTACCGCGGGATGAGTAATCGTAGTCCCAGGACGTTGTGTTCTTAGCCGACTCGGTCTTTTTAAACACACTAATAGTGAATGCTAAGTTTTCTAAGATTCATCCTCGAATAATCTTATATTATTTTCCACTAAAAACATATATTTAAACATATCTTCTAGGCATTTTCCATTTCTTCTATCAGTAAAGACAATTCTTCCCAACGCTCCATTTTTGCTTCTAGCTCCGCTTCAACTTCTTGCTGTTCTTTAAATAACTCCTGAACTTTCTCAGCATCACTTCCAGCTTCAACAATACCATTTTGTAATGCTTCTATTTTCATTTCCAATTCCGTTATTTGATCCTCTATTTGATCCCATTCTTTCTGATCCATATACGATAATTTTTTTCGTTGCTTTTTCGGTTTTGCTGTCTCCTTTACCTTTTCAGCCTTGACTTCCACTCTTCTTTCCATTCCTAGTTTATCTAAATACTCACTGTAGTTTCCGTAATAGAGATCAATTCGTCCATTTCCTTTAAATACAAATAGCTGATCTACTACCCGATCTAAAAAATATCGATCATGGGATACAGTGAGAACGACACCAGGAAAATGATCCAAGTATTCTTCCAAAATACTTAATGTTTGTGTATCTAAATCATTCGTTGGTTCGTCTAGAAATAATACATTTGGCTCTGTCATTAATACCTTTAATAGATAAAGTCTACGTTTTTCCCCACCAGAAAGTTTACGAATATAAGTGTACTGTTCAAATCTAGAAAATAAAAACCTCTCTAACATTTGTTCTGCAGTAATAATTTGCCCATCTTTTGTATGGATGACCTCAGCTACTTCTTTAATATAGTCTATGATTCGCAAATCACCGTCTAGTTCCTCATCACCTTGTGTGTAATAACCAATTTTCACCGTTTCCCCGATGTCAATTTCACCGTCATCCGCTTCTATGCGACCCGCCATCATATTAAGTAAAGTTGATTTTCCCGAGCCATTTGGTCCAATAATTCCGATACGATCTCCCGGTACAACTAGATGACTGAAATCGTCAATTAAAGTTTGACCTGCAAAGGTTTTAGAAATTCCTTTTAACTCCAATACCTTCTTACCTAGTCTAGTTGACCCTACTTGAAATTCAAGCTGATCTTTATTCGTATCAAATGATTTCTCTTTCATCTCCTGAATACGATCAATTCTAGCCTTTTGCTTCGTTGAACGAGCTTTTGCACCTCGTCTTAGCCACGCTAATTCCCGTCTTAAAGTGTTTTGATGTTTCGTTTCATTACTTATCTCTAGCTCTTCGCGTTCTGCCTTTTTTTCTAAGAAAACTTGGTAATTTCCTTCATAAATATATAAATACCCTTTATCCAACTCAAAGATCTTATTTGTTACTCGATCCAAGAAGTAACGATCATGCGTTACTAATAATAAAGAACCCTTGTATGTTTGCAAATACTTTTCCAACCATTCCACGGTTTCATTATCTAAGTGGTTGGTCGGTTCATCCAAAATTAATAAATCCGCTGGTTGAATTAATGCTTTCGCAATCGCTACTCTCTTCTTCTGACCACCAGAAAGTTCAGAGACCTTTTTATCAAAATCAATAATACCTAGCTTTGTTAATACCGTTTTGGCAGTGGTATTAGCTTCCCAAGCATCTTCTTCATCCATTTTTTGTTGCATTTTCATTAAATGACTTTGAATATCAGGGTTTTCAGGATCTTGTTGGAGCTTTAGTAAAGCCGCTTCATACCCCCGCATTAATCTCATGATTTCTGCTTCACCATAGTAGATTTGTTCCATCACCGATAATTCTGGATTAAGTTCTGGTTCTTGCGCTAAATACTCTATATGATAATCTTTCGGGTGATAAATATCTCCCTTTTCTGCAGAGTCAATTCCAGCAATTACCTTTAAAAAGGTGGACTTTCCAGTACCATTAACCCCGATTACTCCTATTCGCTCATTTGGCGAGATGGTACACGTAATATCTTTAAATAACACTTTTTCGCCATACGACTTATATAAATTTTCAATTGTTAGCATAGGTATCTTCCTTTAAATAAATGCTTATTTTGCATTCTCTTTTCGATTTGTCAACCATGTTTTGATCACCACTACAAAAATAAATAATAACCATGAAGTTACTAAATAAAAAATCAACTTACTTCCTTGATTCATATCACTATAGAAAACAGCCATTGCAATCCAAATTACGAATGTTAATGCCAGTTGGCCTAATAATCTCCCCCAGAAAGTAATAAAGAAGACTTCCATCAGTGGAGGTTTTCCTTCATCTCCCATTGATGGTGGGATAGATATCTCGAATCATCTTAAGTTCTTCTAACCCTTAGTTTAGCTTAGAAGACTATATTTTTCCACTTAAGAAAACAAAAAACCAAGTATGTATAATATGTACATACTTGGCTCCAAATCATTACCCTATTAATTTCATCATATTTGCCATTTCAATTGCTGTTACAGCAGCTTCTGCGCCTTTATTTCCTGCCTTTGTTCCAGCTCTTTCTATTGCTTGTTCAATTGTTTCCGTCGTCAATACCCCAAACACAACAGGTTTCCCGCTTTTCACAGAAGCTTGTGCAACACCTTTAGCAGCTTCATTACATACATAATCAAAATGAGGAGTAGAACCACGTATAACCGTACCTAACGTTATCACTGCATCATATTTATCTTGATTCGCCATTTTGTCGGCAATTAACGGAATTTCAAATGCACCAGGAACCCAAGCTACATCCATTTGATCTTCACTCACACCATGTCTTTTTAATGTGTCTATAGCACCATCTAATAATTTACTCGTAATAAATTCGTTAAATCTCCCAACTACGATTCCAATTCTTAAATCTGTTCCAACTAAATTTCCTATGATTGTATTTACCATTTATTTCTCCCCTTTTCTTCTATATTTCCCTAAGAAATGATCATTTCTGTTTTCTTTCGATAAGCAATTAAGTCCGCTATCGTAATAAATTTCAAATCAAACCTTTTTGCCAACGTTTTTAAGTGAGGCATTCGAGCCATTGTTCCGTCTTCTTTAATAATTTCGCAAATAACCCCGGATGGAAAAGCTCCACTTAATTTCGCCAAATCCACAGCAGCCTCTGTATGACCTGGGCGTGTGAGAACACCACCATCTTTAGCAATGATGGGAAAAACATGTCCAGGTTTTTTAAAGTCCTCTTCTTTTACCCCCGTTTCCATTAATGCGCGAATCGTTAATGCTCGCTCATAAGCACTTATACCAGTTGTTGTCTTTATATGATCGATGGATATTGTAAAAGCTGTAACAAGTGGATCGGTGTTTTCTCTAGCCATTCGATACAAACCTAATTTTTTTGCCAATTTCTCTTCTATCGGTGTACATACAAGTCCTTTTCCATGGGTAATCATAAAATTGATGACTTCTGGTGTTATTCTGTCAGATAAAGCAACAAAGTCTCCTTCATTTTCTCGATTTTCGTCATCACTTACAATAATTGGTTTTCCTTTTTGTAAATCAGCTATAGCCTCTTCAATTGTATGCATTTTTTCACTCCTTTACATAAAGCCATTTTGTTGTAAAAAGTCTTTACTTATTCGATTTACTTTCTGCTCGTGATCATCGTTTTGAAGCATTTTTTGAACATACTTTGCGAGCATATCACACTCAATATTTACAATATCTCCTTCTTCTTTTTCGCCAAGAATCGTTTCTTTTGCAGTATGTGGAATTAAGGAAATCGTAAAAATACTTTTTTGGATTCCAAATATAGTTAAACTAGTTCCATCCACTGTTATGGAACCCTTAGGCAAGATGTATTTGGTTAAGTCGTTGGGAATTTCTATGTCGTAATAAATAGCATTTTGTTCTTTTTTCTTTTTAACTATTTTCCCTGTAGCATCAATATGTCCAGAGACAAAATGCCCGCCAAATCTTCCATTCGCTGCCATAGCCCTTTCTAAATTTACGGAAGATCCTTTTTTTAGACTGTTTAACGATGTAGCTTTTATCGTTTCTGGCATGGCATCGACTTCAAAATAATCAGATGTGAAATGAGTAACGGTTAAACAAATACCGTTTACTGAGATGCTATCGCCTAACCCGACATCTTCAAGAATTTTACTCGAAGAAATAGTCATCGTTACAGCTTGATCAGAAACCTTTTGGATCTTTTTTACAGTTCCAATTTCCTCAATAATACCTGTGAACACAAATCTCCCTCCTTTTATTCCTTCATCAGGGGTATAAGATATTTAAATAAATGCAAAAAGCTCTCGACAGTAATACCATCGAGAGCTAAAAGGTTAGAATTTTAGTTAGCAAAATAAAGCATTTTTAACCTATACAAATACAGTATAGACCAAAATACGCCATTCTAAAATTCCTTCTCCCATCCAGACTTTAACTGTCGGTTCCGGATTCTCACCAGATCCACCGCTTGGTATCATAACCGCACGGGTCACGGACTTTGAAGCATTGCTTCATCACCGCCGGTAGGGAATTTCACCCTGCCCCGAAGGAATATATTCGTTATTAAATTCTATTTCATTGTAGCATAAGTTACCGTTCAATTCAAAATATTTTTTAATCCATCTTATTTAAATGCTCTACCATTGTTTCGTATGGCATAGCTCCTAGCGATTTATGCCGAATAATCCCTTTTGAATCAATCATATAAGTCGTAGGAATGGGATTGATTCGATATTTGCTTGAAACGGCCCCATCCCCATCTAGCCCAATGGTAAAGGTCATGCCAAATTCATCCACAAATTTTTGAACATGATCCCTTTTCATTTCTGTGTCTAATAAATTAACAGCTAAAACGACTACTTCATGTTTTTCATGAAATTTTTGCATGTCTGGCATTTCAACTTGACAAGGTGGACACCAAGTTGCCCAGAAATTAAGCATGACTGGTTTTCCTTTATAATCAGACAAGCTTACTTTTTCTCCATTTAACGTTTCTATTTCAAAATCAGGCGCTTTATTCCCTACTTCGATACCCTCTTTATTTTCCTCCGCCAATAATTGTTCCGTCATAAAAAAGGAAAAAAATATCCCTAATACGATAGGTATTAAATAGTTAAACTTCATGATTCATCCTCCGCTTAACATTATTTACTCTTATTGTTCCTGTGCATTACTAATTCATGCAAATAAAAAAGTGAAGTGAATGCTTTTAAGCTTTGCATTCACTTCACTTTTTTTCTAATCTTCATCTTTCACATCAATATCATCAGGAATAGGTTCATTTAGGTATTCCTGAATCATTAGTCGATATTTTTCTACTTGTTCGAAATGCGTGGTGAATTGATTTTGATTAATTAGGTACTGCTCACCATCATGGATTGCACGTATTCGTCCTTGCAGTACTAATGCAGAAACCTTTGTTACTGGCATAGATAAATAATCTGCAGTTTCCTGTACAGTTAGATACATTCGCCAATCGCACCTCTCTTTAATTTACTTTTCGGAAAGCACATCGTGATATTCTGGAGTTTCTTCTAATTTCCGCTTCACGTATGGACATAACGGAATAATTTTCTTATTATTTTCACGTGCATAGGCAACTACTTTTTCTACTAGTTGTCCAGCAATTCCTTGACCGCGAAGTTCATCAGATACATAAGTATGATCTACCACAATATTATTGCCACTAGACTGATTAAATGTTAACTCTGCAATTGGCTCCTTTACATCATCCCCAACATAAAATATATTCTCTGCCTTATTAATTGTAATCATACTATCTCTCCTATGTCGTTTTTCTATTATTATTAGGCGAGAGGACTCCCATCCTCAAGGTATGTGTAAGGGGTAACCCAATGAGTAAGTAGGAGGTGAATCGCCTTTTTGTACCAGAAAATATATGTTTATTCGTCCGCCAACGTTAAGCGTTCATCCATGTATGTTCGATCGTTTGAAACCCCTACTTCAAATTTTTGTTAGAAAATTAAGTGGTGGGAGTATTCATTAGCTATTATACCAATTATATCAATTTTATTGTAATCTTAGCCTTTATACCTGAAAAATAATAGTTACAATATAACATACATTAAACTACATTTAAGATCGTTGAGCAATTAGTCCTTTAAATTAAATAAGAAGAAATAAGAGTTGAAACTTCATTTGGTCTTTCCTCTGACACTAAATGCCCCGTTTCCTTAAAAGTAATTATTTCTGCATTCGGTAAGTCTTGAACTAGCCGTTTTCCTATACGTAATGGAACCACCCGATCATCTTCCCCCCATATAAGTAAGGTAGGGGTGTTAATTTTACACAACTCGTAAGAAGATAAATCTCCTTCACGATGACGTAACAAACGGATAAGGGATTTGGGAAAGTTTTTCTCCTTTATAGGTCTTTCGAATTCTCTTATATGGTCGGCAGTAATATTGGATTGGTTATAAAATACATTTCTTAAACTATCCATCACACTACGACTATTAATAGCTCTTTTTACATACAAACTAAAGAAAGGTAAATAGGAAGAATACACTAATAACCTGTTCGAGCTTTTTAAATAACCGGAACTGGCTATTAAAAATAATTTCTTTACCTTATCTGGAATTAATTTTGCAATATTAAGGGCTATTTGACCTCCCATCGAATGACCAACAATGCAAACGGCATCCATACCAAAGTAGTCCATAATTTTTATTACTAATCTTGCATAGTTTTCATAAGAATAAAAAAATGATATAGACTTCTCGCTTCTCCCAAAACCAGGTAGATCTATTGCAACAATGGAGAAGTCTTTTTCTAAAAGGGGAATGATTTTATTGAACGTATAAGTGGAAGACACAAAACCATGAATAAGGATAACTGGTGGATTTTCATTACAAACATATTCACAATAGACCTTTACATTATCTATATTTAACATGGTACTTGAAAGCTTATCTTTCATCTTTCCACCTCAAAATGATTTATTCATTTTTATATTTTCCCTTATCATAGTTGATATACTTTTTAATTATTATATTAGGCAAGTGCCCTAATATGTGATTTGTACCGTTCTTTTAAAAAAACTAAGGCATTCACCAAAGGGTTGGTAAAGTGCCTTAGTTTTTTTATTATTGTACTTCCATTTTTAGATCACCAGTTTCGGCCCAGCCTTTTAGTTTCAATGCATGATATATAGCTACAGAAATAACAGCTGGTAGAACTACACTAATAACAATGTACATTAGGAAAACTCCGATTCCTTGGTTGACTATGATATTAATTGGGGCAATTAGTGAGTTCAAACCTAATCCAGCTAACTGATATGGTACTTGGAAATTAAAAACAAGTATTGCTATTGGTGCACAAATGATAGCCGATAAGAATGGTCCAATTACTAATTTTGGATTTCTTACTAAGTTCGGAACTTGTACTTTTGGTGTAATTAAAGATTGTGCGATATTTGCACCAGCCTCGTTTTGCCTAAACGACATTGCCGTCCATCCAGCAAACTGTGCGGTACATCCAATCAAAGCAGCCGCACTCGAAACCGGGTCCAATTGAAGTGCGATTGCAATTGCCGCGGAAGATGCAGGAGACATAAGGAAAACACTCCATACAAGAGAAATCAACATAGCCCCAATCAATGGTGAGCCTGACACAGCATTCGTTATTTGTGCACTAATCAGTTCTAGTAATGGTGTAACAATTGCTGCTATACCAACTCCGCAAACTCCTCCTACAAATATGGCAGCGAACGGAATTGCCATCATATCTAGCTTTGTTTTTCCTGCTACCTTTTTACCAACATAAATCGCAAGTACAGCTGCTACTACCGCGCTTATAGGTTGTCCTGTGGTAAGAACCCACGATCCATCTGCATTTATATTTAATGCTCCAGCACCAACTGTTGCAGTGGCCATCGCGCTAAATATGATAAGTGTATTTCCACCTAGTTGATACGCTATACCTGCACCAATTGCCGGAGCAAGCATTAATTGCGCTGCCATCCCAACCGTTATAAATCCTTGCCAGCCTGTAAAATTTCCTAGAGTTTCAATTAGAAGGCCAATCCCTAATGTTACGAGAACCGCATTTGCTAGTCCGATCGAAGCTTTATATGTTCTATCTACCAAATATTCTTTTGTTGATTTCTTCATCCTTTTGCCTCCTAATTTACGTGAATTGATTGTTTCTATTAAATTTAGGGAAAATAAAAAGCCCTCCGGAATGGATGGGCGCTTAACTTAATTGCTTGAGCGCCGCTTCAAAAGTTAATACGCAAAACGGACTCAAACAATTACCATATATTTAATGGAAATGTTTCAGTCCTAGCTAATTAAGTTAATAATGAGAATGTTATTATTTTTTAATTGTTGGATGCGGTTCATGTCGATTCTCCTTTTATATTAAAAATTGTTTTTTAACATAATAATATAAGTTTTTAAAAGTGTCAATTAATTATTTTTTCTGAATTCAAATTTCCCCAAAAACGTTTAAACAAGATGGTATTTACTGATTGTTTTTGAATGTTTTTGGTGTTAAAATACTGCGTGGGAGGTTATGCTATGTTAACCGAAGAAAGACATCCCATAATAGTAGACATGGTAAAAAGGCAAGGAATCGTAAAAACCCAAGACTTAATGAAAGCATTAAACTGTTCGGAGTCAACGATTCGCCGAGACCTTGAAACCCTACATAACGAAGGGAAAATTAAGCGCATCCACGGAGGAGCGAAACGCATATATCAAATTGATGAGGAATTAACTGTTAGTGAAAAGTCACTCAAAAACGTTCAAGAAAAATCCGTAATCGGAAAAGTGGCTACATCACTAATAGAAGAAAATGATGTTATTTTCTTAGATGCCGGTACGACAACAATGGCCATGATAGATTTCATTGAAAAAGGGAATATTACAGTAGTAACCAATGGAATCCAACATGCTTCTCTACTAATCGATAAACAAATTAAAACGATATTGATTGGAGGAAGAATTAAGCAAGGCACTAAAGCCATGGTTGGTTCTACAAGTTTAACGAACCTGCAATCGTTTCGTTTTAATAAAGCCTTTCTTGGGGTAAACGGTATAGACATCGAATTTGGTTTAACGACCCCTGATCCTGAAGAAGCAGCCATAAAGAAAATGGCACAACAACACTCCTCCATGACCTATATATTGGCTGATCATACAAAATGGAATAAGGTCAATTTTGTTCATTTGTTTGACTTAGAAGATGTGACAATCATAACAAATGATTCCAAAGAAGATCTATCATTATTTAAGGAAAAAACAACAATTTTGGAGGCAAAATGATGATTTATACGATAACACTGAACCCTTCTATTGATTACATTGTTCACGTTAACCCTTTTCATCTAGGTGAATTAAATAAAATGAACGACGATGCAAAATTTCCTGGTGGAAAAGGCATCAACGTTTCAAGAGTGTTAACGGAATTAGAAAGTGATACAACAGCAATTGGTTTTCTTGGAGGTTTCACAGGTAATTTCATAAATGATCGGTTAAACAAAGATGGGATTCATTCAGATTTCATCTCCATTTCCGATGATACTCGAATCAATATTAAACTCAAATCTGACGTTGAAACTGAAATTAATGGTCAAGGCCCTACTATTACACCATCTGAGGCCAATGAGCTTTTATCAAGGTTAGACAACGTGAATAAAAAGGATACGGTTATCTTATCAGGGAGTAAACCACCATCCCTATCAGAAGATTTTTATGAAGAAATGGTTAAAAAGGTAAAAAAAGCACAAGCGGAATTTGTAATTGATACGACCGGTAAAGATTTAAAAGCAACACTCTCTTATCAACCGCTTTTAGTAAAGCCGAATCGTGAAGAGTTATCCGAGCTATTCCATGTAAGTTTAAATACTATTCAAGATGTAATCCCTTATGGTAAAAAATTACTAGAAATGGGAGCGAAGCATGTCATTGTATCGATGGCAGGTGACGGTGCATTACTATTTACTAATAATGGAATTTATCAAGGATTCAATCCAAAGGGAAACGTAAAAAATTCCGTAGGTGCAGGAGATTCCATGATTGCTGGATTTATCGGTGAATTCACCAAAAATCAGGATCCAATATCTGCATTTAAAATGGGAATTGCTTGTGGAAGTGCAACAGCTTTTTCAGATGATTTAGCGAAAAAGGAAACAATCCTTTCCCTTCTCAATCAAATAGAAATTAAAGAAATTTAACAAAGGAGATAGTCATGAAAATAACCGATTTACTTAGAAAAGACATCATGCTCCTTGACCTTCAAGCAACTGAGAAAGAAGCTGTCATTGATGAGATGATTGAAAGTCTAGATAAACATGGTGTCATCACAGATGTAACTGAGTTCAAAGAAGCTATTTTAAAGCGAGAAGCACAAACATCAACAGGACTTGGTGATGGTATTGCCATGCCACATGCTAAAAACAAAGCAGTGGAAAAACCAACTGTTTTATTCGCAAAAAGTAACAAAGGTGTCAATTATGAATCACTTGACGGACAACCTGCTTACCTCTTCTTCATGATTGCTGTACCAGAGGGAGCAAATAACACTCATTTAGAAACATTAGCCGCTTTATCTCGTCAATTAATTGATAAGGAATTTGTCGACAGTTTAAAAAACGCCAAAACTCCAGAAGAAATCCATGCTTTATTTGATGAGGAGCAAGAAGAAGTAGAACAAGAAGAACGTGCGGATGAAGAAAAGGAAACAAATGGAACGAAACCATTTGTAGTCGCAATTACCGCTTGTCCCACAGGAATAGCCCATACGTATATGGCAGAGGATGCTTTAAAGAAAAAAGCAAAAGAAATGAATGTCGATATTCGGGTGGAAACCCAAGGGTCAGACGGAGCTAAAAATTCACTATCCAAGGATGAAATTGAACGTGCCAATGCTGTTATAATTGCAGCAAGTAAAAAAGTCGACCTTGAACGTTTTAACGGAAAACATCTCATTCAACGCCCTGTTTCAGATGGAATTAATAAAACAGAGGAGTTAATTACGAAGGCAGTCAATAAAGATGCCCCTGTTTACCAAGGTAATAACGGTGAGAAACAAACAGATAATAACGAAGAAAAATCAAATTCGGTATGGGGTGGCATTTATAAAGACATTATGAATGGAATCTCCCATATGCTTCCATTTGTTGTCGGTGGTGGTATTTTAATTGCTATCTCCTTCCTAGTGGAAAGTTTTGTTGGAAGTGAGAGTACGATTTTTACTTTCTTAAACGATCTCGGTGGAAATGCATTTGATTTCCTAATACCGATTTTTGCTGGATTTATTGCCCTAAGTATTGCTGATCGTCCGGGACTTATGCCCGGTATGGTTGGTGGTTTAATTGCCGTTAATAGTAACGCGGGCTTTCTTGGTGGTTTAGTTGCCGGTTTCTTGGCTGGTTATGTTGTTGTTTGGCTTAAGAAAGTATTTCATCGTCTACCGAAGTCAGTAGAAGGCCTAAAACCAATCCTTATTTATCCAGTGTTAGGTCTATTCGTAACAGGATTACTAATGTACTTTATTTTCGGTCCTATTTTTGCAACCATTAATACGGCTATGGTAACATTCTTAGAAAACCTAGGTACTGGAAATGCTGTTATTTTAGGAGCAATTCTAGGTGCTATGATGGCAATTGATATGGGAGGACCATTTAATAAAGCCGCTTATGCCTTTTCTATCGGTATTTTCACAGATACTGGTGATGGAAGTTTAATGGCTGCAATTATGGCCGGTGGGATGATTCCACCACTAGCTATCGCTTTAGCTACTACATTATTTAAAAACAAATTTACAGAATCAGAGAAAAAATCTGGTCTTACTAACTATATAATGGGGCTTTCCTTTGTTACAGAAGGGGCTATTCCATTTGCTGCGGCAGACCCATTACGTGTAATAGGTTCCTCTGTTCTTGGTGCTGCAATTGCCGGAGGTCTAACACAATTCTTTAGTACTGCTATCCCAGCACCTCATGGTGGAATATTTGTTATTCCACTAGCAGAAAAACCACTTCTTTTCTTGCTTTCTTTAGCAATCGGTATGATTATATCAGCAGTTGTATTAGGAGTTTGGAGAAAACCTGTAAAGGAAAAGTAATGAAAATATGAGATAAACCGGATATGGTTTATCTCTATTTTTATTCGAATAACCCCCTAAGAAGCGAAATAACGAACGTAAAAACATTTGAAAGCTATTCGACTGTGGAAATTACAGATAATGGTCATGTTCGTGTCTTTCCTTAAAATTTAAAAGTCAACCATTCGCCAAAATGGTTGACTTTTTTTCTACTCAAATTCCGATACTTCTTTTGCCGATTCTTTTACTTCTTTAGGAATTTCAATATGTTCAATTGTATTTATATTACGATAAACAGTATTCACATTCTGTTTAATATTCATTTCTTCTCCTTCAACAGTCATTTTCATATCCATATCTACATGATACTTCTCAATTTGATAGGAGTCCTTATTAATCGATATTTCTACTTCTAAATCATTAATCTCTGTATTTTCAAGAACTTCTGTTATTTCTTCACCCATTTGAGAAGTGAGTTCCTCTGGTATAATCTCTTTGAGCAAATCTTCTGTTAAATTTTTTACTTCATCTTGATTAGGGGAGAATTGGAATATATAGGCCTCATCGGTTTCTTCATATTTTAGATTATCTACATAATCTTTAAACATGTTTAACTGGTCTGATGTGTCCATTTGTTCTGTATTAATGAAATCCATAGGAATTGTAGAATCATCCATTTTTAACCATTCTTCCGTTATGGAGTCATAACTGTAAATTTCGTTATCAACGAAATATAATTCTTGCTCCATTTCCATCGGCTCATCCATTTCTTCTCCCATCGAAATAGAAGTTGTTCCCTTTTGATGCATGGCGAGTGGTTCAGTAATAATAGCTCCTGACATTTGACTTTCCATTACCATGGCATCTTCTTCCTGAGGCACACTCATCTCCTGTTTCATCTCTATATCTACTTCTGCACTGTTCATTTCTTCTGCGGCTTCTAAAGCTTTGTTATAAATCTCATTTACTTCCTTATCTCCACTACTACAGGCTGCAAGCCCCAAAAAGGCAAACGTAAGTAAAAGTAGTGTAATGCTCTTTTTCATTTTGCAATCCCCCATTTGATCATGATACCTTTTCATACGAAAGTATATATATAAAGGTTTCAATTATTTTCTAGTTATAATTGTGAATTAATGAGCATTTGAATACATAAAGCTCTATTGTATAGAGCTAGGTTATTTAAGCACCTTCAATTGAATGAAACTTTCCCCTTCTTTAATCAGTTCGCTAATGGTCATTCTTCTTTTACTTACTTCCTTTTCAATTATGCCTAATTCAGTTCTCATCTTTTTAATTTTAATCCCTTTCTCGATATTTTTACTTATGTAGATATAGAAGGCGCCCAATAAATGTTTTGGTATACTTGAATAGAATTCATTTCTTTCCACTCTTCTTCCCCCTAAGCTATTCTTTTTTATAGCATCAAACATTAGAAAACTTGGCATTTTACTATAGCTACTTAAAATGAAATTTTCTAACAACAACTGCTATTCCCAAAAGCAGAAAGTTTTAAACCTCCTAATCGAAAAAATTTGATGAAACCTCTCATTTTTTTCGGAAGGATTTTTTAACTATTATAACTACAAATCTTTTTCCACTACATTTTTACTCAAATTTTACCGAACGAATTCCTTGGCAGTTTCAGTAAAAACGAATACATCATTAAATGAATAATTGCTCGAACTATTTGCCCATCTCTAATCCCCAACTATTAAATAATAAATGAATGGCCTTCTCCAATTCGCCCTCGGGAATACCAGCAAACCCTAAAATAATCATCGGTGGATTTTTATCCCACTTTTCAAGAAAATAATAGGACAATGGATAGATAGTAATCTTTGATTCCCTTGCTCTTTCTACTAGCTCTTCCTCTCTCATCCCATTTTTTATAACTAGTACAATATGAAGGCCGGATTGTTCTCCAATCACTTGTATTTCTTTAAAAGGTTTTATTAACTCTAACGTTTTATCTAATTTTCTACGGTAAATTTTCCTCATTCGATTTAAATGTCTTTCAAAGTCGCCCTCTTTCATAAACTCTGTTAAGATATGCTGATCAATTCTGGAAACAGTACATTGATAAAAAGACAATTCTTCCTTATATCTCTTCCATAACTTTTTCGGTAAAACCATATAACTAATTCGCAAAGATGGAATAAGTGACTTGGAAAACGATCCAAGATAAATTACTTTTCCTGCTTGGTCCATACTTTGCAAAGAAGGAATAGCCTTACCACTATACCGAAACTCACTATCATAATCATCTTCAATGATATATCGATTCTCCGATTCTCTAGCCCATTTTAATAATTGCATCCTTCGATTGACGGAAAGAACAGAGCCATAGGGAAAGTGATGAGAAGGTGTAACGTAAACGATATCAATATTTGTATCTTCTATTTGCTTTACTTTAATTCCATCCCCATCCACTCGTAAAGGATATACTTCTTTTTCATTGTTCTTCAGCAATTTTGAGATGATGTGATATCCAGGATCCTCTACTCCATAAATGGTGTCCCTCTTAAATAAAAGAATCAATTGCTGTAGTAAAATCTCACTTCCTGCACCAATGATGACTTGTTCAGGTGTACATTGAACTCCTCTAGCATGATATAAATATTGTGCGATTTCCTGTCGCAGTTCCAATTCCCCTTGCATATCTCCTAATAAAAGTAAAGAATGATAGTTCTCATCAATCATATTTTTTGCATATTTTCTCCATTTTTTAAAGGGAAAATTTTCCGTGTCAATCCAACTTGGGTGAAAATGATACGTTAATCTTTCCTCCTCTACTTCCTTTTCACCCACTTTTATTTCATTTTGCTGAACATATTCTAATTCTTCATATGCTAATACAAAATAACCTTTTCTCGGAATACTTTCGACATAACCTTCTGCTAGTAATTGATCATAAGCCGTCTCAACCGTATTTTGACTGATTCTAAGAAACTCAGATAATTTCCTTTTAGATGGAAGCTTAGCCCCGTATTCTATTCTTCCTTCAATGATTTCGTTTTTTATAAAATTATATAATTGTTCATATAATGGTACTTTACTTGATCGGTTTAAATGACAAGATAACATCTCCATTTTTATACTCCTTTTCAATTGACCCCTTCAATTAATTAAAAACTGACACTTCCAATAGTATCACATTTATTTTTATAATGTAATATATATTTTGAAAAGAGAATGGAGTTGGATTAATTGGAAAAATTATTAGGAACTGAGGAAGTAAAACGTGGAATGGCTCAAATGCAAAAAGGTGGCGTCATCATGGACGTTGTAAACGCGGAACAAGCAAAAATTGCGGAAGCATCTGGTGCAGTTGCAGTTATGGCTTTAGAAAGAGTGCCATCTGATATTCGTAAAGCTGGTGGCGTTGCTAGAATGGCTGACCCAAGAATTATGGAAGAAGTCATGAATGCCGTATCTATTCCGGTAATGGCAAAAGCACGGATCGGACATATTACTGAAGCCAGAGTGTTAGAGGCTATGGGTGTTGATTACATAGATGAAAGTGAAGTTTTAACTCCTGCAGATGAGGAATTCCATTTATTGAAGAGTGATTTTACCGTTCCATTTGTCTGCGGATGCCGTGATTTAGGTGAAGCAGCACGTCGTATCGGTGAAGGTGCATCTATGCTTCGTACAAAGGGAGAACCAGGAACAGGAAATATTGTTGAAGCTGTTCGTCACATGCGTAAAGTAAATGCCCAAGTACGTAAGGTAGTCAGAATGAATGATGACGAATTAATGACAGAAGCGAAAAATCTTGGTGCACCATATGAGATATTAAAACAAATTAAAGAAGCAGGAAAATTACCCGTCGTTAACTTTGCAGCAGGTGGCGTCGCAACCCCAGCAGATGCAGCATTAATGATGGAACTTGGAGCTGACGGTGTATTCGTTGGATCAGGTATTTTCAAATCAGAGAGTCCTGAGAAATTTGCCAATGCTATCGTTCAAGCAACAACATACTATACGGATTATGATTTAATTGGTAAATTATCTAAGGAATTAGGATCTGCAATGAAAGGAATAGAAATATCTAAACTAGGAAACGAAGATAGAATGCAAGAGCGTGGATGGTAAACAGAAAAGTGAAACTGTTATAGTTTTGTTAGCAGGATGTGACTAAATTAACAATTGGTGTTCTTGGGCTTCAAGGAGCAATTGAAGAACACGTTAAACATATTCATGATTTAGGATTACAAAGTCTTATTGTAAAGAAACCCGAACAACTAAAAGATGTGAATGGACTAATTCTTCCAGGTGGGGAAAGCACAACGATGAGAAAACTTATTGATCGTTATGGATTTTTTGAACCTCTTAAGGAGTTCTCAAATAAGGGAATACCTATATTTGGAACTTGTGCCGGTATGGTTCTTATAGCAAAGGAAATTATCGATTCTAATACGAGTCATTTAAACTTAATGGATATTAGTGTGAAGCGTAACGCATTTGGTAGACAGGTCGATAGTTTTGTAACTGCGCTAGATGTAAGGGGTTTAAACGATCCATTTAACGCCATTTTCATTCGTGCTCCTTATATCGAATCGGCGGGAAAGAATGTGGAAATCTTGGCTACATATGACGGGAAAATTGTTGCTGCAAAACAAGATCATATTCTAGTTAGTTCCTTTCACCCAGAACTTACCGATGATAACCGATTTCTGGAATTATTTGTAGAGATGGTAAAAGAACCAAAAGTGGAAATGGTAAATTAAATAACCTACGAATACCCTGGTAGTTCTGATCGTGGAGAAACACATGAAATAACATACTTCTATAGAACATATTCAAAAAATAATCGGCATGAGATCAAGTTTTTAAAATTGATTTCATGCGGTTTTTCATTTTAAAAGTGGTTTGTTTTATCCCGAATTCTTTTAATATCTAATATTTAATTGTTTAAATAATTAACTATATCGAGTGACGAATCCCTAAACAAAGAGGAAAACCTAAATCCGAACACTTTGATATTCAACGAAAAAAGCATACCAATCACTTTTGGATTTGATATGCTTTTAACTTGTTAATTTATTTTTTATCCACCAAAGATAAACTAATTAGCCTTTTACATCCTGTGTTATATTCTCTATTACTTAACACGTTTATAGTTCTTATGATTCACTACTGTTTTGATTGGCTCCCCAGTTTCTTGATGTTTTCCAGTTTGAATGATAACAGAGTTTTCTCTTACTAGAAGTACTTTACCTTTTTTTCCTTTTTGTTCACCTTTAACTACTTTTATCGTATCGCCTTCACTTGCTTTCTTTACCTCTTTTTCTTCCGTTGCCATTTCGTTTCCTCCTTTATAGAAAGGCTCCTCTTATTCTTGTACAAATTGTAAAAATCATTCATATTTGAGCCTGATATCATTTAGAAGCAATTGCAGTCTTTTGACCTATTTAAATTTAGCATATTTTTAATAGAATCTCATTTATTTTGTATTGGTTTATTATCTTTTAGGAAAATTAGGTTTGTCAGAATAGCCTTTTGCAAAACTTTATACTTTCACGAAATACAAAAAAGGCAAGATATGCATACCTTGCCTTTTTTGTATTTATTGCCTGGCGGCGTCCTACTCTCGCAGGGGGTAACCCCAACTACCATCGGCGCTGGAAAGCTTAACTTCTGTGTTCGGTATGGGAACAGGTGTGACCTTTCCGCCATCGCTACCAGACAACTTTTATTTAATTAGGTTATCTCTGATAAAATCAGCAACAATCATTATTATAATTGTTCTTCCAATTTTAGTCAAGATTAATAAGGAATTTTATACCTTAAAAACTAAATAAGAGTAAATTATAACATCAAAAGAAGTTAGTTAAGTCCTCGATCGATTAGTATTTGTCAGCTCCACGTGTCGCCACGCTTCCACCTCAAACCTATTAACCTCA
>NZ_JBHTKV010000035.1:0-27564 GCF_042678465.1 Oceanobacillus caeni
ATACATTTATGATAGAGCGCCTTTTCTTTTTTTTCTAGAATTTTGTTTCAAATCCCCGAGAACTATTTTACACATAGCGAATTATTTCAACAAATCCAATTGGTTTAAAAATTTTCTTGCCTTGATATAGTATCCACCATAACGATCATAGTAATTATCTAGAATTTGTCTCATTATATTTTTATTTTCATCCTTAACTGAGATATTATTCACTCTTTCCAACCCGATTTCGGAAAAAATGTATAGTAGTTTAGGCAATGGTTTGGGTAGAAAAGTTGATTCTGGATCTATATGTCTGCAACGAGAACATAATAGACCTCCTTCGTTTATAGAAAAAGCAACAAGTTCCTCTTTTCTGCCGCAATTGACACAACTGTCTACCTTTGGTGCAAATCCACCTTTTTTATATAATTTCATTTCATACATAATAACAGGTATCTCACAAGCCTCATTTTCTGCAATATAATCCATTGTATGTTGTAATTGCTCAAAAATATAGGGCTCACCTTGTCGATCTTCCAATATTTTATCTGTTAACTCCATAACATAAGCAGTATAGGCCGTCTTTATAATATCTTCACGAATAGAACGATTTGAATTAATAATTTCGCCCTGTTGAATGGTACTTAAACCTTTGTTAACGTAAATAAAAAATTGGGCAAATATGAATGGCTGGGTCACCGCAGCCATTCTACTTTTTGGCTTTTTTGCACCTCTGGCCAATGCAGTAATTTTTCCAAACTTCTTACTAAAAATGGTTACTATTCTATGTGTTTCGCCATAATCTTTGGATTTCATTATAATTCCATTAATTTTTTCAAGCATATCAATTCACCATCTCCAAATAGATATGCCGAGAACGGATCTAAAACTAAGGTTACATTATAAATTCGATTCTAACGATGATTCTTTATCGTTTTCCATTTGACCGAATTCATTAGAATCATGCTGATCGTTTTCTAGCTCCTTAAACAATAAATACGATTCAATACTTCCAGTTTCTTTAAAGAGTTTCCATGTAAGGTCAATCACGAAAAAAACCACCTTTCAGTAAGTTTGTGATAATGTAACGTATACTTAGGTTGACCCAGACTCAAACAATCATAAGTATTAAAATTTACCATGTATAAGGTCGTTCAAAAAGACCGGTGAAAATGACACTTCGGTACTAACGATACTCATTGGCAAGACTCATCGCTATGTGTAGGGCTAGCGTGGCAATAGCATGTAGCGCATTTTGCCGATCTCGGCCCTTTTTGAACGCGCGTTTACCAATTCAATTAGTACTCATCTTTACGGAATCCAAATTCATATAATTGACTTTGTTTATTTCGCCAATCCTTCTTAACTTTCACCCATAATTCAAGATATACTTTTGATCCTAGTAAGGCTTCGATATCTTTCCGAGCTTTCTTCCCAATTTCTTTTAGCATACTTCCTTGTTTACCAATAAGGATTCCTTTTTGTGTTTTCCTTTCCGTAACAATAGTTGCTTGTATAAAAACAGCGTTTGATTCCCTTTGTTCCAGGTTTTCCAATACAACTGCGATAGAATGAGGTATTTCTTCTCTTGTTAATTCCAACACTTTTTCTCTTATTAATTCCGTTATAATAAACCTTTCTGGGTGGTCAGTAATTTGCTCTTCAGGATAATATTGTGGTCCCTCAGGTAAATGGCCTTTTAATACATCTAGTAAATGTGTAACATTATTTCCTTGTAAAGCCGAGATGGGAATAATTTCATCAAAGTCGACTTTATCCTTATATTCATCGATTAAAGGGAATAAATCATCTGGATGAATTAAATCAATTTTATTAATAACTAGAAACACGGGAGTTTTTGCCTTTTGTAGCAAATCCATAATAAATTGATCTCCTCTTCCGTACCCTTCTTTCGCGTTAATCATAAAGATAACTGCATCTACTTCATTTAGTGTGTTCTCAGCTACTTGAACCATAAAGTCGCCTAAACGATGTTTTGGTTTGTGAATTCCCGGTGTATCAATAAAAACCATTTGTGCATCATTCGTAGTTAAAACACCTTGAATTTTATTTCGTGTTGTTTGCGGTTTATCACTCATAATAGCAATTTTTTGTCCAATGACTTTATTTAAAAATGTTGATTTTCCAACATTTGGTCGACCTATTATAGCAATAAACCCCGATTTGTAATTATTATTTTCCATGTTGCAACCTCCACGAACGTCAGATTTATACATATCATACTATAACTTGTGCAATCTTTCATACTTTATATTAGAAAACTTGGCATTCGCTATTAGGTTGGGCGAATGCCTTAGTTGCACTTATGTAGACGGGAAAGATTTTTATACTTTCCTACCTGCTAAAGAAAACTTCCATCAGTGGGGGTTCTTCATCCTCTCTGATGGTTAGTCGTACTTTTCGGACCTTTACGGGCAGTTGGTCTCCAACCAACCTTCTTAGCTTGAGGTGGGATAATTTTCTAGTTTTTAATCGCTAAAAAATAAGCCCTATAGAAAAGGACTTATTATCATAATAACTTATATAAACTTGGAATAAAAATAATTGTACCAATGATGACCGCAATAATTACAGAAATAAGAACTGCACCCGCTGCAGCATCTTTTATATATTTGGCTTGCGGGTGATATTCCGGTTTTATGTAATCAACTATAGCTTCGGTTACACTGTTAATCATTTCAGTAACTAATACCAAACCAATCGCGAAAAACACAAACATCCATTCTAACAATGAAATTTCAAATATAAATCCGCAAACGACTACAACAAGGGTGGCCGCCAAATGAATACGAAAATTGTATTCATTTTTTACGGTTTCCTTAATCCCATTCCACGCATGCGAAAAACCAATCTTTTTTTTCTTATCTTTCAAGACCAAATTCACCTAGGATTTCTTCTTGCCTTGCAAACATTTTCTTTTCATCTTGTTCATTCATGTGATCATAACCGAGTAAATGAAGAAGTCCATGTACTGCGAGAAAACCTAATTCTCTTTCATAAGAATGATTATATTCTTCTGCTTGCTCTTTCGCTTTCTCAATAGAGATAATGATATCACCAAGCGTTTCTGGGATATCCATATCTTCATCGATAATCTCTAATTCGCCTTCAACGGACTCCTGCATTGCAAATGAAATAACATCAGTTGGAGTATCCTTACCTCGATAATCTCTATTAATTTCTTGAATTTCTTTATTAGTAACAAAATTAATCGAAATCTCGGCCTCTTCGTTTATATTTTCCTTTTCTGCTGCAAATTGAAGTAAACGTTCTAGTAAATCAATAATCTCTTTGTCCATATTCTGCGTATTATCTTGAAAATCTATATTCATTATTTTTCCTCCTCTTTTGGATATTGAATTCTGGAATGAAATATTCCTTTTAATGTATCGAATAACGTTTGTTGAATAATTTTTAGTTCCTTTAGTGTAAGAGGACTTTCATCTAGTTGCCCATCAGACATACGATCATGAATAATAGACGTGATAATATCCTCTATTTTTTCTTCCGTTGGTTCTTTTAATGAACGGACTGCTGCCTCCACTGAATCACATATATTGATTATCGCTGCTTCTTTCGTTTGTGGTTTTGGACCAGGGTACCTAAAGTCCAGTTCTTTCACATGATTATTTTTTTCCTTTTCTTTAAAATAAAAGTATTTTAATAAAGATGTTCCATGATGCTGTAGTGCAATGTCTATGATCTCTTTAGGCATTTTATATTTTTTTAAATAGTTTGCACCGTCATACGGATGACGAATTATGATTTCTGCACTCTGCTTTGGACTAATAAAATCATGTGGATTTTGAATGGATAATTGATTTTCTACAAAATAATGAGGTTTCACGGTTTTGCCAATATCGTGATAGTATGCACCGACTCTTGCCAATAAACCATTCGCCCCTATAGCTTCACAAGCTGTTTCACTTAAATTAGCAACCATAACTGAATGATGGTACGTACCTGGTGCCTCAGTCAATAACTTTTTTAATAATGGTTGATTAGGATTAGACAGTTGTAGTAATTTCACATCAGATAGCATATTTAATCCCGCTTCAAAGAATGGAAGTAATCCAATCGTAAGCACAGCCGATAAGAATGCAGCAAACATAGCAAACCCTAATTGAATAAAAAGATCTTGTATGGAATATTTTTCAAAAGACAAAAATATAAATAGAAGTACGGTCATCGTATTTACAACCATAATCCCTAGCCCAGACTTTAGAATTGCAGTTCTATCTTTCACATTCATCAGAAAGTATAAACCCGCGACCTGTGAAATTAATATGTAAAGACCCGCTTCCGCATTTAAATATCCCGTGATTTTCCCATTGAAAATAAAGCCAGCTAAAATCGCATAAATAATAGCCATTACAAATGCCATTCGTTCATTTATTAAAAGTTTTAATAATAAAGCACTAGTCGCAATCGGTACGATATAAAAAATTTCATTATACTCCTCCGTATATAGACTAACTATTTTCATTAGGGCAATCCCAATAACGGTAACGATAACAATCGTAATTATTTTATTATTATCCAAATTATTATCTTTGTTCATTCGATACATTTCAAAACCGATTACTAGTGAAATAAGAACAATTAATAACAACATACCTAATAGAGGGAAAATATTCCTCTGACTGTCAAGAACACCAACTAATTCAAGATTCTCATAGATTTGATTAGTAATAGTTTGTCCCTCACGTACAATAACTTCTCCAGCCCTAATCATAACTGGATCAACACTTCCTGCAGCTTCCTTCCTTGCTTCCATCGTTTGTTCCACGTCAAAGAATGAATTTTCCACTACAAGAAATTTAGTTAGTTCCGTCAGTGGTTTTTTAATATTATCGTTTAGGGTAGAATATTTAATTTTATCCTGAACATTAGCAATGGCGGTTTGTAAATTCTCAGTTCTCACTCCATCATTCAACGTTTCACGGAGAGCTTGGATTAATAATGTAAAACCTTTTTCCCGGTCTTCTTTAGAAGCCTCAATTAATTGTAAAAAAGTTTGGTCCTTTACCGACATAGAAATATCTTCTGATAACAATTGATTTAATTTTTGAACCTTTTCTTGTCCTGTCATTGGTTTATTATCTGTAACTTCTTTGCCTTCTTCATGAAGCGTATGTATCGCTTCTCTTATTTCTTCTGCAAAACTAATTCTTTCTTTCGTTACTTCATCAGATACAAGATATCGATCGGAAACAGATTGAACCGTCTCCCTTGTTTTTCGTTCTGTTTCTTTTTCATCCTCTATCGTAATTGGGGAACGAATCGTTTCTTTTGCTGTACTAAAGCGAGTAATATCGTATGTCTTAGTGTTTACATTATCTAATGTAATAAAAAAGAAGAAAATACCTAACAAGACTACCGATGGAATAATGAAAAGTCCAGAGGTGTGCTTTTTAAATAGTGAACGAAACCATTTCTTTTTCAATTGTATCACCCCTAAATTCATTCATGATACAGAAATAAGACCCATGGATGCGAGGGTCTTACATCTTATTGTATATCATGAATCGCTTTTTCATAGGCTTCAATTATTTTCTGTACCAAAGGATGTCTAACTACATCTGATTGTTGTAAATATACAAACGAAATATCTTTGACATCTGTTAATAAGTCTTTAGCAACTTTTAATCCAGATGTGGCCCCTTTAGGTAAATCAATTTGTGTGATATCTCCTGTAATAACCATTTTGGAACCAAACCCTAACCTCGTTAAGAACATTTTCATTTGTGCCGTTGTTGTATTTTGTGCTTCATCTAATATTACAAATGCATCATCCAATGTTCTTCCTCGCATATACGCTAATGGAGCAATTTCAATCGTTTCCCTTTCGACTAGGCGCAAAGTATGTTCTGCCCCTAAAACATCATGTAATGCATCATATAAAGGACGTAAATAAGGATCAACTTTTTCTTTCAAATCCCCTGGTAAAAAACCAAGGCTTTCGCCAGCTTCAACTGCTGGACGAGTAAGGATAATTCGTTTTACTTCTCCTTTTTTTAATGCATGTACAGCCATAACAACAGCTAAATAAGTTTTACCAGTTCCAGCTGGACCAATTCCAAATACCAAATCTTTAGATTTAATTGCTGAAATGTAATTCTTCTGACCAAGGGTTTTAACTCTAATCGATTTACCGTTTGCATTTTTTGTGATTTCATCTTCAAAAAGCGTTTCTAATTGATTAATTTTCCCTACCTTAGCTAAATCAACAGCATAAACGATGTCACGTTCAGAAATAGTAATTCCTTTCCTGACAATGGTTAATAGGCTTGTTAAAATTTCTTGCACAAGCTTAATTGCGTAATCATCACCTGAAACCCTAACAAGTTCACCTCTTGATACAATAGAGACCTGTAGTTTCTTTTCTATTAATTTCAAGTGTTTGTCATTAGTACCAAATAAAGCCAATGCTTCATTAGGATCTGCAACATGCAAATTAATTTCTGTTAAATGTTCAGCCATAGCTAATCTCCTTGATTTATCACGTCTTAACTGTCCGCAATACCCCATTTATCGGGACAGGCAGCCAGTAGAGCCCTGATAAGTTCAACTAACATTCAGTCAGGATAAGATCCCCACCTGAGTGTGTTTCACTTTATAGGTTGTACACGTGCAATATTTTCCTCAACTGTAAATATTATATTCATTTTAACTTTACCATTCTCCATACGTTCATGCAAAACTTTTTCTGACATTATTTTGGCATCTTTTCCTAACTTTAACAATAATTCTGACCTAGCTTGTTCCATTCCTGTTTGGATTGCTTCTTCTTTTGTTCTTTCTCCTTTATAGGATACCTTCTCACTTAGAACGGTATCTACAATTTTTATCGGCAATTCCCACTTCAAAAAATTAATCGAACTTACTTTCGTATCATAATGAATTTGTTCATATTCTGGATCTCCGAAACCCCAAACCGGAAATTTAAAATCCGCAATTTGAATATAATATTTGGTTTCTTTATTGCCTGTCAGTTCTTCATAACTATATTCTATGGGGGATGCAACTTTTACTTCATACCAAGTCTCAGCAGTAATTTCTCCTTCTGCGGCAACATAATTAACTTTTTTCTCCTTCTCTTTCTCACTTTCTTCCTCTTGATCATTCGAACTAATTTTGCCCGATACTAGTAAATCTCCCGGTTCAACATAATCATTTACTTGAACCATCGGAAGTCCTTTAGCTACATACATTTTTTTTATTACACCCTTTTTTGTAGCTATAAGATTTCGAGGCCCTTGTTTTTCCTCTTCCTTAACAATTAGTTTTTCTACTCCTTCAAGGGAATAGGTTGTCCCTCTTTGATTTACACCAACCCATAAGAGTTCAGGAACATCTTCAACTAATTTTTGCTGAATTAAATTAGGTTGGTCTATGGAGAACATCCAAGCACCTCGATGAATTCCATATTCATCTAATTGTTTAATTATTTTTTCTTCAATATCTTTAGGTACACCGGTAATCTCCACTTTCCAAAGAATATTAGATAAGAAAAAAGCTAATAAGACACTTAAAAAGATTGCTAATAAGAGGGGTCTTTTCTTAATAAATCTATTGAAGATAAAAGGGTAACCTTTCTTATTAATAAAAGTTAATTTATAATGTGTGCCCCTAATAATTAATCTTAAATGACTAATATCTTTCAATCTAACATTACCTTCACAAGCATCTTGTTCAACTTTTCTTATATTCCAAACGGTTATCCCTTTTTTTGTACATTCTTGGAAAAATAATTCAGGATAATTTCCTTTAACTAGAATCGTGACATACCCGCTAAAAAAAGTCCCCTGTACCTGTCTCATTTCCTCCTCCTATTGCTACAACAAAATTAATTGGATAAAAATTTAATTTTAATTCCGTGTCAGAATACGTTACCAACCCTTGGTGATTTTCTATATACACGTGAATCTGTCCAATTACTGTAATCCGAGGTAACTCAAGGATCACATCAGAAGGAAGTGCAAAAGAATTAATTAATAATGATTGGACACGTTGCCTGAATTTTTTCACGTATGCATCCCCCTCTCATTTCCATCTTATGTATCAAATAAATAGTTAAGAACTTAACTAATCCATTAATCAAGAAATTAAAAAAGCCACCAGCTATAAATAATTTCTTCGCTGGTGGCATTCTTCATTATTTTATTTTACTTTTCTTTCCTTTATAACAGAACGGTAAGGTTTCTTTGAACGCGGTGAACCTAATACTTCGGACAAAATAATACCCTGAACTAGGTCATTGCTTTTTAATTGCATATTAAAATCTGAACGTTTCTTGATCTTCTTGGTTTTCAATATTTCAGAATTTGAGAAGCTCGGACCTTGTTCTATTGTTCGACCAATTTCTTTATTTGTATTAATTTTTTTGGCTAAACGTTCCATTTGGGCTTTTTGTTGTTCCCCAATAGAAGGCTGTTGTACGGATTCTTCCATTGTATCTTCCATTTTGGAAGTGTAAACAGGTCTTTTATTCGTTGTTTGTGTCTTCCTTGAAGAAGTTTGGACTGTTTTCGGTATAGTTTTTGGCTTATTAGGCTTTTTATTTTTCTTTTGTTCTTCAGCATTCTTTTTAAAAAAACTAAATATTCCTGAGAGGATAACTAGAATTAAAAAGAAGTTACTAAAAATCGCATCTAATATTGCATCCATGTTACCCTTCCTTTCACATGGAAGTGATTAATTATTTTCATGATCGTCATCATTTTCTTTAGACAATTTACCAATAGAATCGCGCATATCAGTATCTGCATTGATATTTTGGTAATTTAGATAGTCCATGACACCCATTTTTCCAGAGCGAAGTGCTTCTGCTAATGCTAGCGGTACATCTGCTTCCGCTTCTACTACTCTAGCACGCATTTCTTGAACACGGGCCACCATTTCTTGTTCTTGAGCTACTGCCATTGCACGACGTTCCTCTGCTTTAGCCTGTGCAATATTTTTATCTGCTTCAGCCTGGTCAGTTTGTAAAATAGCTCCAATGTTTTTACCGATGTCCACATCTGCAATATCAATGGATAGGATTTCAAACGCTGTTCCAGCATCAAGTCCCTTTTCTAATACAGTATGAGAAATAGAGTCAGGATTTTCTAGTACTTTTGCATGTGTTTCAGAACCACCGATTGTACTAACAACCCCTTCACCTACACGAGCAATGATGGTTTCTTCGCCGGCACCACCGACTAAACGATCAATATTGGCACGAACAGTTATTCTTGCTTTTGCCTTCACTTCTATACCATCAATAGCAATACCAGAAATAAAAGGAGTTTCAATCACTTCTGGGTTAACACTCATTTGTACCGCTTCAAGAACATCACGACCTGCTAAATCAATTGCTGCTGCCCTTTCAAAGCTAAGCTCAATATTCGCTCGGTGTGCAGCAATTAACGCATTAACAACACGGTCAACATTCCCACCTGCTAAATAATGACTCTCTAGTTGGTTAATTTTCACATTTAATCCTGCCTTATGAGCTTTAATTAATGGGTTAATAACCCTGTTCGGCACTACTCGACGTAAACGCATACCAACTAACGTGAAAATACTAACTTTTACCCCAGCTGCTAATGCGCTAATCCAAAGTGCTACTGGAATAAATGTAAATAATATAACTACCGCAATGATAATAATTGCAATGATTATAAGCGGCATTAAATCGTAAATCAACATCTAATTTCCTCCTAATAATTGTTTTTTTCTCTTACAACAACTCTTACACCTTCTACCTTCACTACTTTTATTTGACTTCCTTTGTCAATAAAGCTACCATCTGAAACAACATCAACACGCTCATCTTCAATATCAGCTATTCCTGAGGGTCTTAAGGAAGTTACGGCTATACCTTCTTTATCTACAAGCTCCAATCGGTTGGAATAGGAAACATACCCTAATTCAGTGGATGTACTATCCTTAAGAATGATATGTCTAAAAACCCCCTTATCCATACCTATTCTTCTAAGTAAAATGATACTTGCAATAACGGCTACCAAGAACGCAATTCCAACACTTATAGACATTTGACCAATATCATAACCAGACATGAATAAGGAAACAAGAATAGCTCCTATACCAAGTATTCCAAGTATACCACCGGGAACGAAAAGCTCTGCAACAATAAGAGCAATACCTAATAACAATAATATAATTGCTTCCATTCCTGCTAACCCAGCAACGATATGTCCATAGAAAAAGAGAAGTAATGCTGTTAAGCCCATAATACCAGGAATACCAAAACCCGGTGAATATAATTCAACAATAAGACCAAGACTTGCTACTGATAGTAATATGGAGTATACAATAGGATTCGTTAAAAACCTTGCCACTTCTTCTGCTAACGTAGGATTTGTTTCAATAATTGTAGCGTTAGCGTTATCCAAACCTAATTGATGGAGTAGTTCCACCCTATCGTTTACTATTCCTTCCGCATAACCTACTTCCAATGCATCCGTTGGCCCCAACGTTAAAAATGAACCTTCAGGAGCACCGTACTCTGGCAAATCTATACTAGAATCGGCCATAGCTTCTGCATAGATTGGATCCCTACCTTTTGATTCCGCTGCTGCTGCCATTCTTTTTTTCCAAGCTGACTGTGCCTTTTCATCGGCAGCAGTACCATCTCCATTTATTACCCCACTCGCTCCCATTGTTGCATGTGGTACAAAATAAATTTTATCTGTATTTAATGCAATGTAAGAACCCGCGGATAATGCTTCATTAATAATAAACGAAGTGGTAGGAACCTTTAAATCCTGTAGTATTGTACCAATTTGACCAGCTGAATCAACTCTTCCACCAGGTGTATCAATTTCAAAAATAATATGATCTGCACCTGATTCCATTGCCTCATTGGTTGTTCTTTTTAGAAAAGCTTCTAAACCACGTTCTACCTCTCGTTCGATTGGAATGACATAAACTGTTTTACCACTTCCATCATCTTTATTCGCATGAACTACTTCTTGTACGTTGAAGAAAGAAAAAGAAAAAACAATCCCTATCAGAACTATGTATAATTTTATGAAGTTATTCCGCAAATATTATCACCTCCTTTAATAAGTAATACGGAAACTATTTCAAAAAGTTTCATATAAAGTAAATTTCCATCAGTAGGTGTTTTCCTTCATCCTCCACTGATGGTTATTCGCACTTATCGGAGCTTTACGGGCAGTTGATCTCTCGCCTTACCTTCTTTCCCAGAAGCTTAAGGTGAGAGTCTTGCTGCCCGTTTAGGTGGAATATAAAGGGCTTTCCCATATTAATTAGAAATCATGGCATTCGCTAAGACAAGAAAGATTTTGATTCTTTCTTAACTGGCAAAAAAGGTTCCTATCTAAAGATAAGAACCTTTTTCTTAATTTAAATATTTTAAAACAATATCTTTTATCTGGGAACCGTCAGCTTTACCTTTCACTTTCGGCATTACTGCGCTCATTACTTTCCCCATATCTTTCTTAGTTGTTGCATTTACTTCCTGAATCGTTTGCTGAATTATTTCTGAGAGCTCTCCCTCAGAAAGTTGTTCAGGCATATATCTTTGAACGATAGAAATCTCTGTTTCCATTTTTTTAACAAGATCATCGCGTCCAGCAGATTTAAATTCTTGGAGGGAATCTTTTCTTTGTTTTACCTCTCTAGACAAGATGGTTAAATCTTCATCTTCTGTTAGTGTATCTTTTCCAAGTTTAATCGATTCATTCTGTATTGAAGCTTTTATCATGCGAATTACGCCTAGCGTTTCTTTATCTCTATTCTTCATCGCTTGCTTCATATCTTCGTTTAATTTTTCGAGTAATGACATGAGTCTGCACCCTCTTTAATATTTACGCTTTCTAGCAGCTTCAGATTTTTTCTTACGGCGAACGCTAGGTTTTTCATAGTATTCACGCTTACGATATTCTGATAGTGTACCACTTTTTGACACACTACGTTTAAAGCGACGAAGAGCATCTTCAAGAGACTCGTTTTTACGAACGCGAGTTGTATTTGACATGCTAATTTCCCTCCCTCCGAAGCAAAGAACCAAAAATTTAATGACATGTATTATTTCATATATGCCACTATAAAGTATAATATAATAATATTAATAGGTCAACTGATTATTCACATGTGTATGAATGTAATATTAAGTAAGATGGGCAATCTTATTAATATCCATCCACTCCTTCATTCCCCTTTAAAATCTCCACACCGGCGCTAGCACCGATGCGGGTTGCACCAGCTTCTATCATCGCTTTCATCGTTTGTAAATCTCGAACACCGCCAGATGCTTTTACCCCCATATCTGGGCCAACTGTTTCACGCATTAACCTAATATCCTCAATCGTTGCCCCACCATTCGAAAAACCCGTTGAAGTTTTAACGTAGTTAGCACCGGCTTCTTTTGCAAGTTTACATGCCGTTATTTTTTCCTCATCCGTTAAAAGCGATGTTTCGATAATCACTTTCGTCAAAGCATCCCCTTTAGTCGCTTGAACTACAGCTACTATATCATTTTTTACCTTTTCTAAATTTCCCGATTTTAATTCACCAATGTTTATGACCATATCCACTTCTGTAGCACCATCTTTAATTGCTTGCATTGTTTCAAATACTTTCGTTTCTGTAGATGTTGCACCTAGAGGAAAACCTATAACTGTACAAACCTTTACCGAAGTATTCTTTAGTCGTTCATAACAATGAGCAACCCATGTAGGATTAATACATACAGAAGCAAACTCATATTGTATTGCTTCTTCGATAATTTTATCAATTTGTTTTTTTGTTGATTCTGGTTTTAATAGGGTATGATCAATATATTTTGCAAGATTTGTATTCATATTTACCGTCCTTTTCGACTTTTTATTGTTCTTCAAAATGGTAGGAAATGGCGGATAACGCATACAATGGTGCCGTCTCCGTACGTAATATCCTTGGCCCTAATCGTATTGGATGAAAATCGTTCACTTTTAATATATTAGCTTCTTCCTCTGAAAAGCCACCCTCTGGACCAATACAAACCAATAATTTTTGATTCGAATTTATTTGTTTCAAAATGGAACCAAACGTATGATAGTTATTTACTTTAGCTTCTTCCTCATAGGCAAATATTTTTAAATCATATTGCGAACTTTCCTCAATTAATTCTGTTATTGACATTGGGTTACTTATGGTTGGCACATAGGAACGGTGACTTTGTTCACTAGCCTCTTTCACTATTTTATTAAAACGTTGTAACTTTTTAGCCCATTTTTTCTTATCCCATATGACAATAGATCTTTCCGATTGAAAAGGTATATACTTATGTGCGCCAAGTTCAGTACCTTTTTGTAACACAATCTCAAATTTATCAGCTTTTGGTATACCGTGAACAATTGTCACTTCAATTGGTAATTCATTATTTTCTTCTAACCAATGAAGTATAGCTACAACGACAAAGTCTTTATCGATTTCCAAAATTTCACATTGGGCAGCTACGCCATTTTCATCATTACAAATGATTTTTTCGCCAACTGTAAAACGCATTACTCTTGTTATATGGTGTACATCGTCACCAGTAATCCTAATTCTATCGTCATACCATGCTTTTTTCGGAATAAAATACCGTTGCATTTATACACCTACTTTATTAGAAAACTTGGCATCTGCTATTGGCCCGGAAAATACTTTAATTCATTTATCCCACCTAAATGAGCAATGCGACTAACCATCAGCGGGGGATGTGGAACCCCCTCATTGATGGAAGTCTTCTTTATACAGGAAAGAAAGTTTAAGCTTTCTTTTCCCGCCTAGAAACGCTAACTATTCTTTTTAGCAACAATAGAAATCCAGCCTTCCATTTCATTCATTGCAATAATTTCAAAACCTTTTTCCTTTAATTTGTCTTTAACCAGTTCTTTCTTATTTTGAATAATACCTGAGGTAATAAAAAATCCGCCTTTTTTTAAATTATTCCATGCTTCTTCTACAAATCGAACTATAATTTCAGCCAAAATATTAGATACAACAACATCAACTTTCATATCAACATTATCTAATAAATTATTTTGTTTAGCTGTAATTTTATTTTCCAACCCATTTAACTTTACGTTTTCTTCTGTACTTTTAACTGCAACATCATCTAAATCATACGCGAAAACTTCTTTCGCACCCAATAAAGCAGAGGCTATGCTTAATACACCGGAACCACTACCTACATCAATTACAGTATCATCTTTATTAACATACTGCTCCAAAGACTGAATGCTTAATACCGTTGTTGGATGGGTTCCTGTACCGAAAGCCATACCAGGATCCAATTCAATGATGACTTCATCACTAGAAACTGGTGTATATTCTTCCCAAGTTGGTTTAATTGTGACTTTTTGAGAGATTTTGACTGGATGATAATATTTTTTCCAGGCGTGAGCCCAGTCCTCTTCTTTAACTTCACTAATAGTTACTTTATTAGGACCAATATCAATATCATAAACTAATAAGTTATTAATGGCCTGTTTGATTTCCTCAACTGTTTCTATTAAAAAACTATTTAGTGGTAAATAAGCTTTAATCCGTACACCTTCATCTGGATAGTCATCTGGATTTAACTCATACACTTCACCAAATGGCGCATTTCTAATTGCATCAAAATCCTGAGAATCTTCAATGACTAATCCACTTGCACCCGTTTCGTGTAATATGTTAGAGATTGGTTCTATTGCTTCATTGGTTGTATGAATACTTATTTCAGACCATTTCATACGGATCACGCACCCATTCTATAAAGTGAAACTTATTCAATCCAATATAAATTGAACTAGTTTTTAAAAGCATTTCTAAAACGTTTAAAAATGGAATTATCCTGTTCTTCTGTTGAATCGTTCCCACCTAATTCATTAAATTCTCTGATTAAGTCTTTTTGCTTTTCCGTTAAATTCATTGGAGTTACTACCCTAACTTTGATAATTTGATCTCCTTGGCCGCGTCCACGTACATTTGGCGCTCCTTTTCCTTTTAGGCGAAACATCTTTCCTGTCTGGGTTCCAGCAGGTACTTTTAATTTCACTTTTCCATGTACAGTCGGTACCTCTAACTCATCGCCTAACGCTGCTTGAGCAAAATTTATTGGTAGTTCACAATGGATGTCGTCCCCTTCACGTTCAAAGAAGTCATGATCCCTAACATGAATAACGACAAATAAGTCACCTGCAGGACCACCATTAATTCCTGGTTCCCCTTTTCCAGCTACACGTATTTGTTGTCCTTCATCTATACCTGCGGGGATATTGATATGGATTTTTTTATTTTTCTTCACACGACCGTTTCCACCACAAGTATTACATTTTTCCTTAATCAACTTCCCAGAACCATTACAATAATGACAAACTCTGCGGTTTACGACTCTGCCAAAAGGTGTATTCTGTTCTTGGTTCAATTGACCGCTACCATGACAATGGGAACAAGTTTCAACTTTTGTCCCAGGTTTTGCCCCTGATCCATGGCACGTTTCGCAAGTTTCTTCTTTTGGAACACGTATATCCATTTCCTTCCCAAAAATGGCTTCATGGAATTCTAACACGACGGAGTACTGTAAATCATTTCCTTGTTGTGGCGCATTAGGATCTCGTCTTCTTCCACCACCAAAGAACATATCAAAAATATCACCAAAACCACCAAAGTCTTCTGCTCCTCCAAAGCCTCCAAAACCTTGACCGTTAGTCGCCGAATGGCCGAATTGATCATATTGGGCACGTTTATTTTCATCACTTAAAACTTCATATGCCTCTTTTACTTCCTTGAATTTTTCTTCAGCATCTTCTTCTTTACTTACATCAGGGTGATATTTTCTTGCTAACTTCCGATAAGCCTTTTTTATTTCTTCTTTTGATGCGCCTTTGTCAATTCCTAATACCTCATAATAATCTCGCTTACTCACAGTAATTCACTCTCCCGACACACTTTAGCATAGATTTTATATTATCATCATTTTGCTTATAATGGCAAATATCCTATTTTAAAAACTTGGCTTCGCTATTAGGCTTTAGCTAATGCCAAAGTTGGACTTATGCAGATCTGTACGGTGGGGCGTGTAACCGGAGCCCCAAACGGGAAAGTTTCTATACTTTCCTATCTGCCTAAAAAAGTCAAAGCCAAGATAGCCCTGACTTTGACTTTTATTTAAAATAAATATATTACAAATTACTTATTGTCTTTATCATCATCAACTTCTTGATAATCTGCATCTACAACATCGTCATCTGCGTTATTTGAGGTTTGTTCACCTTGACCTTGAGCCGCTTGTGCTTGAGCTTGCTCATATAATTTTACAGAGAGTTGTTGTACTTTTTCTTGTAACGATTCTTTCTTCGCTTTAATTTGCTCTAAATCATTTCCTTCTAAAGCTTTTTTCAACTCTTCCTTAGCAGTTTCAGCTTCTTGTTTTTCACTATCAGAAACTTTATCTCCAAGGTCTTTTAATGTCTTATCTGTTGTAAATACAAGTTGATCAGCCTCGTTACGAAGATCTACTTCTTCACGACGTTTTTTATCTTCTTCTGCATTTTCTTCTGCTTCTTTTACCATACGATCAATTTCTTCATCAGAAAGACCAGAAGATGATTGGATAGTAATAGATTGTTCTTTGTTTGTTCCTAAATCTTTCGCACGGACATTAACAATACCATTAGCATCAATATCAAAAGATACTTCAATTTGAGGTACACCTCTTGGTGCAGGTGGAATATCAGTTAATTGGAAGCGACCAAGCGTTTTGTTATTAGCTGCCATTTCACGTTCCCCTTGCAACACATGGATATCAACAGCCGTTTGATTATCTGCAGCAGTTGAGAATACTTGTGAATGGCTTGTTGGGATTGTTGTATTACGTTCAATTAATTTTGTAAATACTCCACCCATTGTTTCAATACCAAGTGAAAGTGGTGTAACATCTAGTAATAATACGTCTTTCACATCACCTTGAAGTACTCCACCTTGAATAGCAGCTCCTAATGCTACAACTTCATCAGGGTTAACTCCTTTAGATGGCTCTTTCCCAATCTCATTCTTAATTGCTTCTTGCACTGCAGGGATACGAGTTGAACCACCTACAAGAATAACTTTATCAATATCACTATTGGAATAACCAGCATCAGATAAAGCTTTGCGAGTAGGGACCATGGTACGCTCTACCAATTCAGAAGATAATTCTTCAAATTTTGCACGAGATAGACTCATTTCCAAGTGTAAAGGTCCAGCTTCTCCAGCTGTAATAAATGGTAATGAAATTTGCGTTTGGGTTACACCAGATAAATCTTTTTTCGCCTTTTCTGCTGCATCTTTTAGACGTTGAACAGCCATTTTATCAAGGGATAAGTCAATTCCATTTTCCTTCTTAAATTCTTCCACTAAATAATCAATGATTACTTGGTCGAAATCATCTCCACCTAGACGATTATCACCAGCAGTAGCTACAACTTCAAAAGTTCCATCTCCGATATCAAGGATAGAAACATCAAATGTACCACCACCAAGGTCAAAAACTAAAATTGTTTGATCTTGATCATCCTTATCAATACCATATGCTAAAGCTGCGGCAGTTGGTTCGTTAATAATACGTTCTACTTCAAGACCAGCAATTCTACCAGCATCTTTTGTTGCTTGACGTTCAGAATCATTAAAATACGCTGGTACAGTAATAACCGCTTTATCTACTTTTTCACCAATATAATCTTCAGCATACGATTTAATATGTTGTAAGATAATAGCTGAAACCTCTTGTGGCGTATAATCTTTCCCTTCAATGGTTTCTTTATAATCTGTTCCCATATGACGTTTAATGGATTGGATAGTATTTGGATTCGTTATCGCTTGACGTTTTGCAACTTCCCCAACTTGTCTTTCTCCATTTTTAAACGCCACTACAGATGGAGTTGTACGGTTTCCCTCAGGGTTAGGAATAACTACCGCTTCTCCTCCCTCCATAACAGATACACATGAGTTTGTTGTTCCTAAGTCAATTCCTATTATTTTGCTCATTGTAATATTTCCTCCTTAACTACTAGAAGCTTATTTATTTACTTTTACCATCGCAGGTCGAATCACCCGGTCATTTAACATATACCCTCTTTGCAATTCTTCTACAATTTTATCCGATTCAATAGAGTCATCTTCTACTTGCATGACAGCATGGTGAAGATTCGGATCAAAGTCTTTTCCTTCTGTCTCAATTATTTCCACACCCTGGGACTTTAATGCTTCTATGAGTTGCTTGTGTACCATCGTAATCCCATCAATTAAGCTTTTTGTTTCCTCAGTAACTTCTACTTGTAATGCACGTTCAAAATTATCAATAGCAGGTAATAGTTCTTGAACTAAATCTTGAGCTTTATATTTTCTATCTGCTTCACGTTCTTTAAGCGTGCGTTTCTTATAATTATCAAATTCTGCTTGCAGTCTTAACAGTCGATTATATATTTCTTCTTTTTCTGATTGTAGTAGATTAATTTTTTCTTCTAATTCGTTAGTAGATTGTTCATTGTTAGTCTCAACAGGTTCATTATCAACTTGTTTATCTTGTTCTTCCACTAATTCTGCATCCACTGCATTATTCTTTTCTTCCATTATTGCCACCTCCATTTTTAAGATTCCATCAGCTGTTTTTGTTCAAAAATCACACTAATGTAAAACAAATTTATTTTTATATTTAAATAATCATAAGCAACCACAAGGAATGTGGCAGGTATACCCTACCACATTCTAAGCAAAAATCCTATTCAGAAGTCTTATACCATTTATAAAGAGCTTCTGATAATTCCTTAGATAAACTTGATAATAGTGATATAACCTTTTTATACTCCATTCGAGTAGGTCCTAATAGAGCTATAGTCCCCATTTGGTCTTTACCAAGTTGATAGGTTGCAGTTATTAAACTTAGATCCTTTATTGCTTCAACCTTATTTTCGTTACCAATGGAAACACCGATACCATCTTTTTTACTTTTTAATAAATTAGCTATTTCATTTTCATTTTCAATCATGGAATAGAATGATCTTATTTTATCAACATCATTAAATTCTGGTTGCATTAATATATTAGATTTTCCACCAATATATACTTTCACTGGATTACTTTGTGAAATAATAGCCTGTAAATAATGCTGAGAAGATCCAAAGTCATCTATATAACGTTTTAAAAGACCAACTATCTCCTTTTGAAAAACTTCCTCTAATCGAATGATAGGAACACCTTTTAATCGATCATTTAAGATATTAACTACTTTTTCTAGATCAGACAAATCAATTTTCCCTGGGACTGTAAAGGAACGATGCTCTACATGCCCCGTATCTGTCACTAAAATGGCAACAGCTGTATGGGTGGATAAAGGCAATATTTCCAATTGTTTTAATTTCGTTTCACTTAATTCTGGACCTAAAATAATAGAAGTATAATTGGTTAATTCAGATAACACCTCAGCAGACATTTGAACAATTTGTTCAAACTCATAAATACCCTCTTTCATTATGTTTCGGATAATCCTAATATTTTGTTCACTCGATAAAGGAGCGATAAGATGATCCACATAATATCGGTACCCTTTTTCAGAAGGGATTCTCCCTGAGGATGAATGTGTTTTCTCTAAAAATCCCATATCCTCTAGATCTGCCATATCATTTCTTATTGTAGCAGCACTGTATGGAATACTTCCTTTTTTAGATAGGGCACGGGAGCCAACCGGATGGGCAGTTTCGATGAAGTCATCAATAATTATTTGTAATACTAATAATTGCCTTTCTGTTAGCATTTTGATCACCCCTGTTAGCACTCGTATCATTTGAGTGCTAATACTAATAATAAATTATCAAATCCCATATTTTTTGTCAATAAATCCGTTGTAAATCAGAATCTTCTAACATAAATTCTTCAAATACTTTATTTGCTAAAAGTAGACCACTTTCCGTTAAATATAGTGTTTCATTGTTTACGTATAATAAATCCATTTTAATAAACTTTTTTATTTGTTCTTTAAATAATAAATCTAAGGTGAACCCAAATTTAGCCTGGAATTGTTTTTTACTTAATCCTTCCATTCTTCTTAGACCCAAAAATATTTCTTCCTCAATGTTTTCCTTAAGCGTAATGCGTTCTTCTTCTAAAATTGGATGTCCATCTTTCATTGCTTTCTTAACATAAGCTGGCAAAGGACGTAAATTGGTTATTCTTCTTCCAGGCAAATACCCATGCGCGCCTGCACCAAAGCCATAATAATAGTCATTACTCCAATAATTTAAATTATGTTTACTTTCAAACCCAGGCTTTGCAAAATTACTAATCTCATATTGGTGAATACCGTTTCCGTTCATTGTACTCCTAAGAATCTGATACATTTCTATTTCGGCTTCTTCGGTTGGACGGTTGAGTTGTCCTTTTTTATGTTTTAAATAAAAAACCGTTTTTGGTTCAATTTGTAACCCATAAGTCGCATAATGCGGTAGGTCAAATTGTAATGCTAAATCTAATGAATGCTGAAACTGTTCGACTGATTGATTTGGTAATGCATACATCAAATCAAGGCTTATATTGCTAAAATGATATTGGCGGAACAAATCTACGGTTTTATAAACATCTTTGACACGGTGGACCCTACCAATTTCCTTTAGTAGTTGATCGTCCATTACTTGCACTCCAAAAGAAATTCTGGAAACACCATTTTCTTTTAATAATTTTGCCTTTTCTTGATCGATATCTCCTGGATTCACTTCAATTGTAAATTCCTCACAAGAATCCATGTCAAATTTTTTGTTTAAAAACTCAAGTAAAAATTTCAATTGCTTATAATTTAGCGCTGTAGGTGTACCACCACCAATATATAATGTCCGTACGTTATTATATTTCCCTTTGATATTCATATTTATTTCATTTATTAACGCATCTATATATTCCGTTGCCAACTTTTCATTATAGAAAAACTTAACAAAATCACAATAATGACAGATTTGCGTACAGAAAGGAATATGAATATATACGGATTGAACTTCTTGTTCCATTTTTATCATCTCCTAATTAACAAAGACAAAAAGGAAAACCTAGTCCCCTAAGTTTTCCCCTTCGTTAGACCTTAATCTTCTCCCATTTCGAGTACCGCCATAAACGCTTCTTGCGGTACTTCAACGGAACCGACCATTTTCATCCGCTTTTTACCTTCTTTTTGTTTCTCCAACAATTTACGTTTACGTGAGATATCTCCACCGTAAAGTTTTGCAGTTACATCTTTTCTTACTGCTTTAATGGTTGAACGTGCAATAATTTTATTCCCGATAGCAGCTTGAACCGGAACTTCAAATTGCTGTCTCGGAATTAATTCCTTTAATTTATCTACTATTTGTTTCCCACGAGTATAAGCAAAATCATGATGAACAATAAAGGATAAAGCATCAATCGTATCACCATTAAGTAAAATGTCCATTTTAACTAGTTTTGATGGTTGATAGCCGATTAACTCGTAATCAAAGGATGCATATCCTTTTGTTTGTGATTTCAATTGATCAAAGAAATCATACACTATTTCAGAAAGCGGAATATGGTAAATAACATTGACACGAATATCATCTAAATACTGCATATCGATGAAGTTCCCGCGTTTTTTCTGGGAAATCTCCATTACTGCCCCAACATAATCATTAGGAACCATTATTGTAGCTTTAACATATGGTTCGCTAATTTCTTGTATTTTTTGTGGATCTGGCATTTCAGATGGGTTATCTACAGAAATCGTTTCACCGTCTGTCTTCTCTACTTCGAAAATAACGCTTGGAGCAGTTGTAATTAGATTAATATTAAATTCCCTTTCAATACGCTCTTGGATGATTTCCATATGCAATAATCCTAGGAATCCGCAACGAAAACCAAATCCTAACGCTTGTGACGTTTCAGGCTCATATTGAAGTGATGAATCATTTAACTCTAGTCGCTCTAATGCTTCTCTTAAATCGTTATAATCATTTGAATCAACAGGATAAAGGCCACAGTATACCATGGGATTTAAACGACGATACCCAGGTAAAGCTTCCTCTGCGGGACGATTGGCATTGGTAATCGTATCCCCTACATGAATATCCCCTACACTCTTGATAGAAGCCGTTATAAACCCAACATCCCCTACTGTGAGTTCATCACGTGAAGTAGCTTTCGGTGTAAATACTCCGACTTCATTTACTTCGTATTCCTTATCTGTCGCCATCATTTTTATTTTATCGCCAACTTTAATGGAACCTTCTTTTATACAAACATAAGCAATTACACCACGGTAGGAATCATATAAAGAATCAAATATAAGTGCTTTTAGAGGTCCATTTTCATCACCAGCCGGCTCTGGAACTACTTCAACAATTCTTTCTAAAATATCCTCAATACCGATATTAGCTTTTGCTGATGCTAAGATGGCATCGTCACCATCAATTCCGAGAACATCCTCTAATTCTTGTTTAACTCTATCAGGATCCGCACTTGGTAGGTCAATTTTATTGATTACAGGAATAATTTCTAAATCATTTTCCATTGCTAAATATACGTTAGCTAGTGTTTGTGCTTCAATTCCCTGTGCTGCATCGACTACAAGAATGGCACCTTCGCAAGCTGCAAGGCTTCGGGATACTTCATACGTAAAATCTACGTGTCCAGGTGTATCAATTAAATGAAAAATATATTCTTCTCCATTTTTACTAAGATATTTAAGTTGTACTGCGTTTAATTTAATGGTAATACCACGCTCACGTTCCAGATCCATCCCATCGAGAAGTTGTTCCTTCATTTCTCTTTTAGAAACAGTTTGCGTATTTTCTAAAATTCTATCAGCCAATGTAGATTTTCCATGATCGATATGCGCTATTATTGAAAAATTACGTACCTTTCTTCTTTTGCTCCCCATTCTATTGCTCACTCCTACAAATTCTATAGAGGTTCTTCATACAGTTATTCAAACATCAGACTATTGGAAAACTTGGCATTCGCTATTTAGTTCGGCGAATGCCTTGGTTGCACTTATTCAGTAAGAAAGTTTTATACTTTCCCATCTGCCAAGAATAATCAATAAAGTTGATTATAGCAATTGAATGTGGGATATTCAATCAAGAACGTATATTATCCTCCATACATTTTAGCTTTATCAAAAAAATATGTCAGCTACATGATACATGATTCCGACTACTACTTCATAAAACCCTTGAACGCTTGTTTCGAGGAATGAAGCTGTTTTCTGGGTTAAGTGGAATTCGTTTTCCATCATCATAAGGTCCTGATCTACTGTTGATGACACATTTTCTTGATTTACCGTTTCTATATCTTTTTCTGTAATTATTTTTTCTTCTACTAACTTTTCTTCTATTTCATTTCCATTTATTACATTTTCATTCGATGCCTTACTTATTTCTTCACCACTTTGATTTATCCCATATAACGTTCCAGATAGAAAAAAAACAGCCAATAGTAACACTGTTATAAGAGCACGGACCATTTATACTTCCCCCTTAAGAATCCCCTTCAACGGACTCAGCATCCCAATAATATTTACTAAACACTTCTGCAAAAGCATCAGCTGAACGATACATTTCATCTAAATTATTTTCCGGTCCACCAAATTCAATTAATAGTGCATTTTCTGATAAGTCCTGGTTGAAGATTCCATTTGTCCCTGATCCACCTTTTCTTAGTACACCGCGACTCAATCCTGGGTATTTCTCCTCTAATAAATAATGCAATTCAGTTGCTAGCTGTAAATTCTTTTCAAATTTAGGGTGGTCTTCACCAACAACAAAAATAATTCTAGCGTAATCTTTTCCTTCCATTTCCTTTGTGGTGTGCTTTCTATTCAATGCATCCCGATGTAAATCAAAAGAGAATTGTATATCTTTATTAGCAGCAAATGCTTCTTGAACAACACCTCTAGAAGCTTCATAGGATTGCCAATATTCCATTCCTTTTTCATCTAAAAGATTTCCTATATCTTTATCTTCTACTTCTGCACCTATTCCTTTTGCCTCTAAAGATTTAGCTAATCTGTCACTTACCATAGTAATATTCACTTTGGAATGGTGTGCTTGATCAGGATCGTTTACATCTGGTAAATGAGGTAGAAAAGATTCTCGGTTATGTGAGTTATAGATATAAACGACTTTTCTATCACCTGTTGATTGTGAATTCTCCTCTTCTTTTACCTCATCTTCTTCCGTCTCTACAATTGCCTCTCTATCTTTTAATACTTCTTCTAATGGAGGAGAAGATTCATAAGGGAGGTTTGTATAATCTGTTCCTTCACCTGCAATTAAGATTTGACTATCATAGATGGAGAAACCAGGAATTTCATTACCTAATAAGCTTCTCGGATCCTTTGGTTTAATACTTGTTGCTACTTGAAATAACGAAGATGACCAACTAGGTAATGGGGTCTCTTCCGGAAAAGCCTGATTAAAAGCTCTATTTTCCATTCCAAGTAAATGGAGAAAAACAGAGCCATCTATATCGTTTGTCCATTTTGTTATCGTACCTGAAGATATACGATAAGCTGGTTGAATAGTAGTTAATAATCCAATTAGCACAAATAAAACGATAACACTCGTTAGATATAATCCACCTTTTTTATAAAAACGAAACGGACGGTTCTTTGGAAATTTACTTTTGGAACTCATTCTTCCACCTCTTTCTAATGGCACTCCTAGTAAAATCTATGAGAACCAGTTAGAAAGTAGAACACTTTTCGTATCCTTTCTATCAAAAATAATAGGGAGATCATTTATCATCTAGAGTACTGGGCGAAATTAGTGACATCTACTTTTTCATGTAATGCAGCGTTAATTCCTTCTGCAATAAGATTTGCCATATCAATCATAAAACCATCTACTTCTTTTGGGGTAACCATAAGATTATGTCCTAGTGGAGTTAATACTTCTTGAATTAATTTACGTTTTTCTTCCTCCGATAAAGTACCGACAATCCCCATAAAGGTTTGTCTTTTTTGTTCATCTGGAAGATCTTCATCCGTAAATTCCTTTCCCCCAAATGCCATTCCGGCTGGGGCTAATGCTTTAGATGGTCTATCTTTTTCATTCCACTCTCTACCAAAATGTTTTAAAATAAAATCTATCGTATCACTTGTTATTGTAACGGCATCTACTACTGTTGGTACACCGACCGCGATTACCGGAACCCCTAAAGTTTCTTTACTCAATTCCTTCCGTTTATTACCAACACCAGATCCGGGGTGGATACCTGAATCCGAAAGCTGTATCGTCTCATTAATTCTTTCAATCGACCTGGAAGCTAATGCATCAATCGCAATAATAAAATCAGGTTGAAATTTTTCTACAATACCAAAAATAATATCACTTGTTTCTATACCTGTAACCCCCATTACCCCTGGTGTTACAGCAGCTACTGGACGATACCCTTCTGCAACAGATTCAAATTCAAGTCTAAATAAATGACTTGTTACTAACGTTTTTTCTACAGCCATCGGTCCAAGTGCATCGGGTGTAACATTCCAATTACCAAGGCCAACAATTAATCCCGTTCCATCCCTTGGGATTTCATTTTTTTCTACTAATGTTTCGAGTTCACGAGCAAGGACCTTTGCTGCAACTTCCTGACGTTTCGTATCCTGTCTTTTGACCCCATCAGCATATATAGTTACATAAGAACCGGGTTTCTTACCTACTAATTTTGCTCCCTCTTCATCAATATCAACATAAGATATTTTAACACCCTCCTGATCTCTTTCTTTAAACGTTACGCCTTTTATTTCTTCTGATTTTTTTTTCTGTTTCTTTTTTTGCTCCGACTTTACATACATATCTCTCGCTTCAACAGCTAAATCTGTTCTTACCTGGTATACTTGTTCTTGTTCATTGTTATTTCGCATACGATGACATTCCTTTCCCATTTTCTTATTATTAGAATGAACAATTTAGCAAAAACAATACGATTTCTTGTGAAGGGTTGTTTAATATAATTATTAAAATTTTATCCGCATGTAAGAAATTTATTGAAAAGAGAGAGTTCCTTTGGTAAAATATCATTTGTTAACCTGTAAGTAATAAATGGTAGACTCTATAAACATAAATTGAAAAATGAAAGTCTTACCGTGTCCTATTTAGGAGGTGAAATACATGGCAAATATTAAATCTGCGATTAAACGTGTTGACATTAATAATAAAAAACGTTCAGCTAACCAATCTCAAAAATCTGAAATGCGTACTGCTATTAAAAATGTAGAAAAATTAGTAGAAGCTAAAGATATTGATGCTGCAAAAACAGCACTTACAGCTACTGTTAAACAAATTGACAAAGCTGTACAAAAAGGGATTATCCATAAAAATAATGGAAACCGTCAAAAATCACGCTTAGTGAAAAAAGTAAATAGTATTACTGCTTAACTAAAAAAACGATCCAGTTGGATCGTTTTTTTAGTTAAGCAACATTTATTAAATCATATAAAAGAAGTTCAAACGAAAGTTGTTTATCCATATTCCCTTGCTTCATCACAGCATCTGTATTCGCTAATTTATCTATAATACTCTCTAATTTTTGAACCGAAAATTGTTTTTCCCTGCTTAAAGCAATCTTAATAACATAAGGGTGAGCCCCTAACTGCTTCTGCATTTGAAATTGGGTATAGCCTTTTTGCTTTAACAATTTCACGCGTAATATCGTTCTAAATTGGAATGCAAGTAACCCAATTAACGCGATAGGTTCTTCATTCATTTTTTCTAAATCTTTAAAAATAGAAATTGCTTTATGTAAATTTCTATCTATAACGGCATCAACTAATCTTAAAGAGGAAATATTGGATGTATGGGAAATGAGATTTTCTACTACTTCTTTTGTAACAAGACCTCCCTCACCGACAAACGTAGAAAATTTCTTTAGTTCACTTTCCAATAATTGTAAATTAGTTGATAATTCGTTTTCAATTATTTCTACTGCATCACGCTCAATTGTAATATGAAATTGACTTGCTAAAGATTGGATCCAACTTGATACATCTTTTTCTTTAATTGGTTCACAATTTACATATTTAGCGTGTTTTTTAAGTACTTTACTAACTTTTTTTCGTTCATCTATTTTTTCATACGGAGCAATTATTACAAAAATGGAATAGTCAACTGGATTTTCCAGATATGTTATAAGGCTATCCAAATCATGTTCAAAAGGAGTTTTGTCGGGTTTTGCTTTTAAAAATACCGGGTTTGAAGCAATAATTAATTTTTTTTCACCGAAAAAAGGATATGTTTCAACATCCCCTACTACTTCTTGAATTGGAACTTCCTCTAAATCATAGGTAGATAAATTTTCCTTATCTTCTCCAAGTACCCGAATGATAATTTCTTTTTTAATATTTTCAATAAAAAAATCCTCTGATCCATATAGCAAGTATACTGGAGCGATTTTATTCGTTTTTAGTTCTTTTAATACTTCTAGATATGACATTTATATACACCATTACTTTCTAAAATTGAACTTTTGTAACCGTCAAGTAGGATTAAACGATTTTCCACAAATAAGGTTCAACAGTTTCCCACAATTATGATTCAACACCTT
>NZ_JBHTKV010000036.1:0-27489 GCF_042678465.1 Oceanobacillus caeni
CCATGTTAGAAGCGAGAAATATCCCAAGTGATTAATTCTCACTTGGGACGTGATAAGGCGCGTTAGCGCTTTTGTTCTGATTTTGTGGATTAACTATGTTGATGCTGTTACAATGTAATTCGGATAATAAATTATAACAAAGGGGAGATTAGGATGAATAAAATTAAAGGTAGTTTAGTTTTGTTGTTCGTTCTGTGTATTACCATTTTATCAGCCTGTGGTGATACAGAGAAGGCGTCTGATGATAAGGTCTGGGAGAAAATTCAAGATACGGGAAAAATAGTTGTTGGGACATCCGGAACTTTAATTGCTTCTTCTTATTATGATGAGGATGAAAATTTAACAGGTTATGATGTTGAAATAATGCGTGAAGTCGGTAAGCGCTTAGGGTTAGATGTTTCTTTTGAAATAATGGGAATCGATAGTATGCTTCCAGCAATTAAGAGTGGAAGAATCGATATGGCAGCGAATGACATTGAAATTACAGATAAACGAAAAGAAGAATTTAATTTTAGTGAACCATATAAGTATTCTTATACAACGATGGCAGTAAGAAAAGAAGATAATTCTGGAATTGAATCATTGGAAGATTTAAAAGGAAAAAAAGCTGGTGGTGGAGCAACTACGATTTATAGTCAAATTGCAGAACGTTTCGGAGCGGAAGTAGTTACATACGGAAATGCACCAAATGAGGCATATTTAAGAGATGTAGATAACGGTAGAACGGATGTTGTTATAAACGATTACTTCTTAACTAAATTTGGTGTAGCAGCATTCCCTGACTTCGATATTCATTTACATCCGACATTGAAGTTCCACCCAACAGAACAAGGTGTTATTTTACCTAAAGATGCAGATCGAGTTACAGAAGAAATTAATAAAGCCTTAAAAGAAATGCGTGAAGACGGAACATTATCGAAATTAGCAAATCAATTTTACAAAGAAGATGCCTCCCAAAAACCAGAGGGAGAAATTGAGGAAATTGAAGGGTTAGATCTGTAAGGAGAGTACAATGAATGTGAATGGCTTTGATTTTGAAGGATTATTTGATGTAGAACTAGCGATACGGAGTTTGCCTTTTGTTTTAGAAGGATTACCCATGACGATTCTAATTTCGGTAGTAGGAATGGGAATTGGGTTAGTCCTTGGTCTATTTTTAGCGCTTGCTAGAGGTTCAAATATGAGGGGGTTACGCTGGCCCGCACGTTTATATATATCATTTATGAGAGGAACTCCGATGCTTGTTTTCTTATTTATTTTATATTTTGGATTACCAGTTGTAGGGATGAAATTAAATGCAATTAGTGCAGCTATATTAGGGTTCGGCTTAAATAGTGCTGCTTATATCGCTGAAATCAATCGTTCCTCTTTAAGCTCTGTAGATCAAGGGCAATGGGAAGCTGCTAGGTCATTAGGGTTAAGTTACGGAACGACATTACGATCGATTATTTTGCCCCAGGCTGTTCGTATAGCGGTTCCGCCTCTAACCAATGTGTTTATGGATGTTGTGAAGGCAACATCATTAGCAGCTGTCATCACTGTACCGGAGCTTTTTCAAAAAACACAAATCGTTGCCGGTAGAGAGTTTGATGCCATGACGATGTATATATTAGTTGCGCTTATTTATTGGCCTATATGTATCTTAATTGGTTACATCCAGGAAAGATTAGAAAGTCATTATAGTAAGTATGTTTAATGAACAAAAGCGGAAGCGCCCTGTCGCCTGTCCTTGACATGGTCTTCCTTATGGCGAGATTTATTAAGCTGAATTTTTATACCCTTTTACAAGACCAAATCTTGAGTGATTTGGTCTTATTTTAATATTTAATTTCAGTCACGTATATTTTTATCCTATAAGAAAAAACTAGGGAAAAATGAAAGGATGAAACTGAAATGAAGGGAAGAAAACTTACTATACTAATGGCTTGCCTTTATGCATTAATCTTTCCGATTCTAAGCTCCGCTGAAGAACAAAAAGATGCTAAAAAGAGTAAAGATCCTTTTGAAATTCCTAGCCACGTATTAGATATTTCCAAAGAAAATACGTATCCAAATACGACAGAAAATCAGGAAGTTATTGAGCCTAGTGAATTAACAAAAGAATTAATGGAGGGAACAGACATCCCGATAAAAAATCCGGATTTAATAAAAATGTTGAATGAATCCACTTTAGACCCATCTCCAGTTGCAATTGGTTACCGGGGAATGATTTATTTGGGACGTTGGCCATTAAATTATGAGTCACTAGAAACAAATATAAACTGGGAATATCAAAAAATTAATACAAATGAACTAAACAATCTTGGTGGGGATGCTAACCAGGTGATGAATTATGTTCAACAAGAACAAAAGGAAATTAAAGGTGCTTTAACAAACAAAATAAAAAATCCAGATGATGTAAAAAAAATGATGCTTTTAGCAACGAAGGAAAAAACAAAATTACCACTATCTTACCAAACCATCATTGGTAAAAATACAAAAAAGGAAAATTCCTATAATATTCCTGCAGAAAAATTTGGTGTATTGAATGCTTTCGCGCCCGCGGTCAATGAAAAGGGACAAGTAACCTTTGGGGAAGTATATGTTCAGTTAAAAGGTAGTAATAAAGGTTTAATCATTAAGAATGTAACGAAACAAGGTATCGGAGGCTGGATTCCGATTCAGGATCATGTTTCCTTTTCATTTCAAATTAAATAGTGTTAGAAACCCTGGTTATCAATCAGGGTTATTTTTTCATTAAAAAGGGTTGATTTATTCTCTTTAATGCTTTATCATGATGAAGTATTAAAGAGTAAGGAAAAATTTGAGGTGAAGTAAAAATGGAATGGGTAGTCGTTATATCCGTACTAGTCATGTTAGTTCTTAGTTTATTACGTGTGAACGTTATAATAGCCATTATTGCTGCTGCTATTTCTGCAGGATTGATGTCAGGATTTTCAATAGTAGATTCAATTGATTTATTTGTTAGTGGAATGGGTGGTCAATCTAGTACTGCATTAAGCTACATTTTATTAGGGGCTTTTGCAGTTACGATAAGTTATACAGGGATTACCGGTTTACTTGTTAAATTCTTAATCCGTGTATTAACTGGGAAGAAAACGATGTTACTACTTGTAATTGCGGGCGTAGCATGTTTATCGCAAAATTTAATTCCGGTTCACATTGCCTTTATTCCAATATTAATTCCGCCATTATTAAAATTATTTGATTCTATGCGATTGGATCGGCGAGCGGTAGCTGTTGCCTTAACTTTTGGCCTGACAACTCCATATATGATGATACCGGCTGGATTTGGTCTTTTATTCCATGAGACGATTTATAATGCAATGGTTGATGCTGGGTTAACTATACAAATGGGAGATATTGTACTAGCGATGATTATCCCTGGTCTTGGAATGGTAGCAGGTTTATTCATTGCTATATTTATTACGTACCGAAAAGGTCGAGATGCTGTAGAAGGAGCAGGTGGTACAGGAACTATAATAGGTGAAGCAGACGATCAGAATGTAACATTTAATAAAGAACATGTGCTAACTATAATTTCCATCCTTGCCGCTTTCGTTGTACAGATTGTGACAAGTAACTTGATTTTAGGAGCATTAGCTGGACTAATCTGTATGTTTTTATTTTTTGTTATTCCGTTTAAAAAGGGAGATCAAGTTATTTCAGATGGTATTAAAATGATGGGATTCATTGCGTTTGTTATGTTATCCGCATCAGGATTTGCTACTGTCATACAAGAAACAGGTGCGGTTTCCGCTTTAGTTGAAGCATCTTCTAGTATGATAGGAGATAATAAAGCAGTTATTGCTTTTGTATTACTATTAGTAGGTTTATTAATCACACTGGGAATTGGCACTTCTTTCGGAACGGTACCTATTTTAGCTTCGTTATATGTACCGATTTGTTTAGCGGCTGGCTTCTCACCATTAGCTATAACAGCTTTAATTGGTACTGCAGGTGCATTAGGGGATGCAGGTTCACCAGCATCCGATAGTACATTAGGTCCAACATCAGGGCTGAATGCGGATGGAAACCATAATCATATGTGGGATACGGTTGTTCCGACGTTTATTCATTTTAATATTCCGTTGTTTGTTTTTGGGTGGATTGCATCCCTTATACTTTAGAATAATTTAATTTGATTTGAGGAAAGGTAAGAGAAAAATAGTAGGTGGGTTGTTATGAAAAAACATGTTTTCACAACGATTATTCTTTCTCTTGCCTTTTTCCTTGCATGGGCGAATCCAGTACAAATAGAAGCAAGTGGATACGGATGGGGATATCAGAAGAATAAAGATCATAAAGTTCCGGATATTGGTAAATACCAAGAAATGTTGGATAAGTACGGTGCTTATTATGCAGATCTTTCAGGGGATAAGGTCGTATACTTAACGTTCGATAATGGTTATGAAGAGGGTTATACAGATGAAATACTTGATGTATTAAAAAAAGAAAAGGTTCCAGCGACTTTTTTTGTAACAGGTCACTATGTTAAAAGTTCTCCGGATTTGGTAAAGAGAATGGTAAACGAAGGTCATATAGTAGGAAATCATTCTTTCCACCATCCAGATTTTACGATTGTTAGTAAGGAATCGATGACGGAGGAATTAAAGACACTAGAAGCAGCGGTGGCTGAAGTGACAGATCAAAAAGAAATTAAATTTTTACGCCCTCCACGTGGGATGTTTAATGAAAGAACGCTAAAATGGGCGAACGAACTAGGCCTTACCCATGTATTCTGGTCCCTTACATTTAAAGACTGGAATACATCCAATCAAAAAGGCTGGCAATATGCCTATGATAGTGTGATGGAACAAATCCACCCAGGGGCTATCATCTTACTTCATGCCGTATCTTCTGATAACGCGCAAGCTTTAGAAAAAATCATTCAAGATTTGAAAAAAGAAGGTTATGAATTTAAAAACTTAGACGATCTAGTAGTTAAGAATATGTTGCCGGATGGGTTTCCTGGATTTTAGAGCGGGTATGTTTACCTCGCTTTTTTTCGTTAGATTTTGTATTCTAGGGAAAAAGGGGACATATAGAATGTGGGAAGAAGAAATAAAATTAAATACCATTTATGATTTTGATTATTCTTTATATCGTATCTCATTCGATCCACTTGCATCAGTTCAAATAGAGGAAAGATTCGTTTCTATTCCTTTTGTTATGGGGAATGAAAAACATATTATCCATGTTCAAGCAATTGGATCAACGAAACAGCCTCGTTTTATTGTAAAAAGTAAAGATGCTAAAAGAAAAAATGAAATCTTAGAATTTATAGTTGATTTATTTCAATGGAAGAAAGATTTAGCTAAAATTAAAAATCATTTTATTGGTACTAATTTGGTTTCACTTTTTAATCAATATCCCGGAACTCCAATTGTAAGAGAATTTGACCTTTACTATAGTTTGATGAAAACAATCATTCACCAACAATTAAATATGAAATTTGCTTATGTCCTATCTACTCGTTTTGTGGAGCGCTACGGAGAACAAGTTGAGGGTGTATGGTTCTATCCGACTCCTGAGAGAATAGCGAGTATAAAAGTAGAAGATTTGCGTGAGCTGCAATTTAGTGGAAGAAAAGCGGAGTATGTGATTGATACATCGAGATTGATTGCAGAAGGGAAATTAGATTTGAACGAATTAAAAGGGAAAGCGGACGAAGAGATTTTATCGGAACTGATTAAAATTCGTGGAGTTGGTAGGTGGACAGCCGAAAACTGGCTTATGTTTGGCTTAGGAAGGGAAGATCAATTTCCAAAAGCTGATATCGGGATTCAAAATGCAGTGAAAAAATTCTTGGCGATGGATCAAAAGCCGACAAAAGAAGTATTAGAGGAAATAAGTCAGGAATGGTATCCTTACCGTAGTTATGCTTCCTTAACATTATGGAGGAGTATTGAATAGAAGAAAAGTTTGGATTTTATCCAAGCTTTTTTTATACAGAAAAATAACCAACGAATTGTCACTCATAAGGTAAATGAGTGCCCGAATGAAGCAACCAAATCGTCAAACGGTCACTCATAAGGTAAATGAGTGCCCGAATGAGGCAATCCAATCGTCAAATAGTCACTCATAAGATGAATGAGTGCCCGAATGAGGCAATCCAATCGTCAAATAGTCACTCATAAGGTAAATGAGTGCCCGAATGAAGCAGCCGAATCGTCAAACGGTCACTCATAAGCTTTTGGTCTAAATAGGAAGTGATTCAGCTTCAGATTGAATAACAGCGTAACGTTAAGAAAAGGATAAAAAAATTTGATCAAAACCCTTGAAAGTCAAAAAAGGTCAGAGTATAATGAAGTCATAAGGTCAAAGATAGTCAAAGTCAAAAATGGCTTTATGATCTTAAAAATCTTTTTATTTCAAGGAGGAATGGGAACGATGAAATGTCAAAAATGTGGTGTAAATGAAGCGAACATTAATGCAACAATGCAAATGAACAATCAAAAGATGGAATTACACCTTTGCAATGAATGTTTTCAAGAAATTCAAAGTCAAATGTTTAATCAATCTGACTTTTTCTCCGGTTTCCCATTAGGTAATGCAGAAGTTTTTTCTAATTTCTTTAATCAAGGAAATGGTCAAAATCAAGGCTTTATTACAACAAAAACACAACAACAAACTACAAAGAGAAAAGGCCTTATCGATCAATTAGGTAAAAACTTAACTGATTCCGCAAGAGCTGGTGAAATTGATCCAGTAATTGGTCGTGATATTGAAATTAAACGTGTTATTGAAACTTTAAATAGAAGAAATAAAAATAACCCTGTACTAATTGGGGAACCAGGGGTAGGTAAAACGGCAATCGCAGAAGGATTAGCTCTCAAGATTGTAGAAGGAAATGTACCTACTAAATTGTTAAATAAAGAAATTTATATGCTTGATGTTGCATCATTAGTTGCCAACACTGGTATTCGTGGTCAATTTGAAGAAAGAATGAAAAAACTAATAGAAGAATTGAAAACACGTAATGATGTGATTGTATTTATTGATGAAATTCATTTATTAGTAGGTGCTGGAACTGCAGAAAATTCACAAATGGACGCAGGTAACCTTTTAAAACCAGCATTAGCACGTGGTGAATTACAATTAATTGGTGCAACAACTCTAAAAGAATACCGTCAAATTGAAAAAGACGCAGCATTAGAACGTCGTCTACAACCTATTATTGTAAAAGAACCTTCTTTAGAAGATGCAATCAAAATTTTAAATGGAATTAAAGACCGTTATGAAAAATTCCATGAAGTACGCTATTCCGATAAAGTGATCGAAGCGTTCGTAACGTTATCTAATCGTTATATCCAAGATCGTTTCTTACCAGATAAAGCGATAGACTTAATGGATGAAGTAGGTTCCCGTTTGAATTTAAGGAATTCGCAAGGGGATTCCAAAACTATTAAAGCTCGTCTAGATGAAGTTGTTAAAGAAAAACAAGAAGCGGCTGAAAAAGAAGATTATGAACGTGCTGCAAACTTACGCTATCAAGAAATTCAACTACAAAAACAATTGGAAAAAGCAGATGACAAAGAAAAAGTTATCGATGTTGATGTATCAGATATCCAATTGATTGTAGAAGAAAAAACAGGTATTCCTGTAACAAAAATGCAATCCGATGAACAACAAAAAATGAAAGCTTTAAGCGATAACCTCAGTAAAAAGGTTATTGGACAAGACGAAGCAGTGCAAAAAGTTGCAAAAGCTATCCGTCGAAGTCGTGCGGGATTGAAATCCAAATATCGTCCAATTGGCTCCTTCTTATTTGTTGGACCGACTGGGGTAGGTAAAACGGAATTGACCAAAGCTTTAGCAGAAGAATTGTTTGGTACTCGTGATGCACTTATCAGACTTGATATGAGTGAGTATATGGAAAAACATTCCGTGTCTAAACTTATTGGTTCACCTCCAGGATATGTAGGTCATGAAGAAGCAGGTCAATTAACGGAACGAGTACGTCACAATCCATATTCCATTATTCTCTTAGATGAAATTGAAAAAGCACATCCAGACGTACAAAATATGTTCCTACAAATCATAGAAGATGGTCATTTAACGGATTCACAAGGTCGTACTGTTAACTTTAAGGAAACAGTTATCATCATGACAAGTAATGCTGGTACTGGTGTGAAAGAGGTTAGTGTTGGTTTTAATCAAGCAAAACATGAATCTGTTTCAACACTAGAAACACTTAGCAATTACTTCAAACCAGAATTCTTAAACCGATTTGATGCTATTATCAAGTTCAATGAATTAACGGAAGATAATTTATTAGAAATTGTGGATCTAATGCTTCATGAATTAGAGAAAACAATCGAGGAAAATAATATTAAAATTGATATTACACAAGAAGCTAAACAAGAACTTGTACGACTTGGATACGATGTACGATTTGGTGCAAGACCTTTACGTAGAGTTATCCAAGATAAAATTGAAGACCAACTTACTGATTTAATCTTAGAAGAAGAGAAAGTTGATCATGTAAAAGTTGATGTTGCCGATGGAGAAATCGTAGTAAGTAATAAATAATCTTCTAATCCCACTAACTTAGGTTGGTGGGATTTTTTACATATAGCGCCATCTGAAAGCAATCATAATTCACCCTTTTTTAGCCAAACTAATAAGACCAAAACTTGATAAAAAGGGTGGATTTATGAAGAAACTAAATGTAGCTCTTACTTTTATTTTATTTTTTATAACTGTAGTGCCACCTAATATCAATGCTGAGGCACCTCCATTTATGGAAGTGCATTTTATTGATGTAGGTCAAGGGGATAGTATTTTGGTGGAAACACCTAATGATAAAACAATCCTTATTGATGGTGGACTTCCGAAAGCCGGGAATAAGGTTGTATCCTACTTAAAGAAACAAAAGATAGAGAAAATAGATTTATTAATTGCAACTCATCCAGATTACGATCATATAGGTGGACTTATACATGTAATGAAATCTTTTGAAGTAAAGCAGATTCTTGATACAGGCAAAATCCACCTAACTAGAGCTTTTGCAAAATACGCTGCTGAAATTCGTAAACAAGGAATTCCGAAGAAAGTTGCAAAACCTAATCAACGTATTCAGCTTGATTCAGATTTAACCATTCAAGTGTTAAATGCCTATCAAAAGGACCAATCCAATAACGAGTCTTCCATTGTATTAAAGATGACTTACAATGAAATGGATTTTCTATTTATGGGTGATGCAACAATAAAACAAGAAAAAAAATTAATGGAAAAGTATGATATTCAATCGGAAATCATGAAAGTGGCCCATCATGGATCTGATACTAGTACATCGCTTGAATTTTTACGAGAAGTAAATCCGCAAATCGCTATTTTAACCTTTAGTGTTGATAATGATTATGGCCATCCTGTTGAACGAGTGGTAGAAAATTTAGACCGAATAGAAGCAAATGTTTATTCTACGGCGTCTTTTGGAGATATTATTATAAGGACAAATGGGAAAAGGTTTTTTATTTTTCCGAGTAGAGACCCGACAGATAATTTAATAAGATATCCGGTATAAGAACTGCACCTACATTGTTTTAGCCAATGTAGGTGCAGTTTTTATATGTATTAATATAATACGTTCTATGAATATAATTAGTTTTCAAACCTTAATAGGAATTTTTATTATTTTCCGAAAATTAAGTTGACAAACATCTTGATTGGGTTTATAGTTGGTTGCATAAGTAATTAACCGATTAACGAAGGAGCGTAAAATGAAAAATACACTAGATGATAATAAACCAATATTCCTTCAAATTAAAGAACAAATCGAAGACTCCATTATAGATGGGAATCTGAAAGCAGGAAATCGTGCGCCTTCTACAAATGAATTTGCAAAGTTTTATAATATTAATCCAGCCACTGCTGGTAAAGGCATTAATGAACTAGTTGCAGAAGAGATTCTTTATAAAAGAAGGGGTGTTGGAATGTTTGTTACGGAAAATGCTAAAGAAATTTTAATTGAAAAGCGAAAGAAACTGTTTTATGAAAGCTATATGCTGCCGTTAAAAATGGAAGCTCACAAATTAAGGATGAGTACGGATGAATTAATTGAAATGGTACAAAGGGAGGACAACGAATGAAAATTGAAGTAAAAAATTTAACGAAAAAGTATCGGGATAAAGTAGCGTTAGAGAATGTTTCGTTTACTTTAGATGAGCCGAAGATTTATGGTTTACTTGGCAGAAATGGAGCAGGAAAAACAACATTCATGAACATATTATCTGGTCAAATATTAGCAAGTGGTGGAGAGATTTTAATTGATGGGGAAAATCCATTCGATAATCAACGTTTGACAGAATCGATTTGTTTAATTAAAGAGGGAAATAACTTTAAGAAAGATTTAAAGGTAAGAAACGTCCTAAAGATATACTCTTACTTTTATCCGAATTGGGATCAGGAATTAGCAGATTATATGCTGAAGGAATATCATTTACATTTAAATACTAAAGTTAAAGCATTATCGAAAGGAATGGAGTCGGCTTTAGGAATTATTGTTGGTTTAGCGAGTAAAGCACCGATAACGATTTTTGATGAACCATATATTGGACTGGACGCACCCTCAAGAAAAAGATTCTACGAAATTTTACTCGAAGAATATCAAACGGAAAAAAGAACCATTATTTTCTCTACACATTTAATCGATGAAGTTAGTTTAATGTTTGAAGAAGTTTTAATCTTAAGCGAAGGGTCACTTGTACTAAAAGAAGAGGCTGATGCACTAAGAAGAAATACGTACGCTGTGTCAGGAACGATAGAAGAAGTAGAACGATTTATAACAGGGAAAGACATCTTGGATTCGAAACAACTTGTAGGAATGATGACCGCTTATGTATATGGAAATGCAGAAGAGGCTAAACAAAGCGGGCTTCAAGTGGAAGGAATTCCAATACAAGAATTAATGATTCATTTAACGGAAAAGAAAAGAGGGGCGTAGTTCATGGGTAAACAATTAAAGGGGTTATTATATTTCTTTGTAACGGATATTCGTTTTTCATTAACAATTTTTTGGAGTATCTTATTTGGAGTTTTAGTATTATCGCTTAGTATCTCTTACTTTTTATTAGGGGTAGAGGATGCAGTATTTTACTTCGGTTTTCCAAACGCAACTTATTTTTACTGCATGTTCTTAGGCTTCTTAACTGTAAAAGAAGGTATTCCATTTGCGTTAAAAATGGGAGCTACAAGGAGAAATTTGTTTATTGCGACTGGTTTATTTTTTCTAGGAATTGCATTTGTTAAGGCGGTAGTAAGTAGTACTTTACAATCGATTACCGTAGCATTTACGGAAGCAGCGGGGATTAGTACGTTTAACTTTATACATTTGGCAGAATTTGTTAGTGATACTTGGTTAAATAGAATCATGGTTGATACAGCAGTTATGTTTTTATTACTAACAATCATGTTTTTGTTTGGTTTACTTTTCTATAATACAGGATTACTTGGAGGCGGAAGTGTTGCTGCAATATTAGTAGTTCTTCTTCTGCTAGGAATAGCTAAAGGGTCGGTGTTTGATTTCTTCGCTCGATTACTCTCTGATTTAGATTTAATGTTTTTCTTACAATTGTTTGGTATAGGAATAGTACTTTACGCATTATCCTATTTATTTACAAGAAGGATTACCATTATCAACACAAAATAAAGCGGAGCATGTGCTTCGCTTTATTTTGTGTTGGGAATGTATAAATTCTTAATATTTCTTGTCTTAAGAAAGGCCACGTCCGGCTCCAGCGCCCAGCAACTAGCAGATCTTTTTGGTGGGGCGAGTGTTAGCGCAGTCCCAAACTTCACACTCCTCCACTACGATAAAGAAGACTTGCCGATTGGTGAAACTAGAGGCTTAGTCGCACTTATACCCTTGTGGTGAAAGTCAACATCGGCTCGTACCTCACCGTGTTTCCTTTATCTCATTGCGTAGTGTTCCAGTTTGTACGTTGCTAAACGGGCGCTTCCGCCTTTGGTTCTATAAATTGTACATATAAATAGCTAAGCCGATAAAGGATAGGAGAATCATTAATACATAAATCCAAGATAGGTTTTTTATATTATAAGATACGGACTTTGTTTCATATTCGTGAGAGCGTTTTAGCTCGTTCGCGGCTGTTTGGCCTTCTGCTTCATATCTTTTTGCTTTATTTTCTTCTTGTTTAAAAATATACATAGTTGCGATAAGTGCTATTATTACAGTGATTACAGTGATTATAGACAGTACCATTACCATACTATCAAACCTCCCCATCCTAAGTATAGATTTTGCAGGAGGTAAAAGCAATATGGTGGATAAAGAGTTTTAAATTATTTCAAAAGTTTTTTGAAATAAGGTAGAAACCAATAACAGATGCATCGAAAGGGCAATAGTTGATCTCCCGTCGGAAAGCTTAAGGTGGTAGTCTTACTGCCCGTTTCCAAATCAGTTATGCATAATAATGTTAATAAACGGAGTAATAAGAAAAACCGAAGCAAATTAGCCTCGGTTTCCTTTTTGAGATAATTGGTTATAAATACGATCTGCACGCTTAAATTCCTTTTGGTAAAGAACTTCTTGTGTACTATTCAGTATTTTGCCGCGGTGTTCGGATCTATGCTTTGGCATAAGTCATCCCTCACTTTTTAAATATAGTTTACCCATTGGTTAGGAGATTATTCATGTTTACATATAGTTGGAAAAATCATTATTTTTAGCAAAAGAAAGAGGATGGGACATAACGAAATGTTTAACTCAAAAGACGAACAATCCTACAAAATTAGTGGAGGAAATATACGTAGACTCCTGCGGGGAAAAAGGCCTGGGTGAGACCCCGCAGTGCGTTAGCACGAGGAGGCTCACCAGCCGCCCGCGGAAAGCGAAGTATATTTCCGTAGCGGTTTATCTACTCCATAACTTCTGTAAAGTTCGGATTTCCCTTTTGATAAAACATTTTTGTCCCAACCTCTTCTAAGAAACTTCTTCTCCAGTAGAGGCTGATTCAACTGACGCAAATTGTTTATAGGAAAGATAATGTTCTTTTGTAATGACGAATAAATCATAAATGTCTTCCGTTTTATTTACTTTTTGATATACTTCCGGATACGTTGTATTGGCAAGTGCAACATAAGGTAACTTCAATGCGGCTTTTAAGGAGCGGGTATTTGTTCTTCTCACCTTCATGAAGATTCCCTCAATTTGATTAGAGAAAAATAATTCATCGAAAAAGTTCTCTTTGGCCGGTTTATTATATCCTTTTCCGAAATACGGTTTCCCAATCCATGTTGCTAAGAAACCAAAATTATCTTCTATATCAAAAAGATTGATTGTTCCAATTGGTTGTTGGTACTCGTCAAGAATGGTTCGTGAAATTAACTTTCCATTTTCTTCATCTTCCATCATTTTCTTTGTCATAAAGTAGAATTCATCTACAGAATAGGCTTTATGCCTTACGTATGGGAAAACTTCCGGATGCGACATTAATTCAAATAAAACAGGAACTTCATGTAGATCACGAGTTTTTAACATAAAAAATACCCTCCTCATTCCAGGTGGGTACTGTCCTAACGCGAAAAGGCATAAGGATTGTGTGAGTGACCCACCCTCGAATTTTTATTTTAGATTTCAACAAAAATTCGGGGTGGGAATCGAACCCACTAGAACCAGTAAAAACTGGTGGCGCACCATTTGCCTTCCCTATTTAATTTCAAATTAATATTTCATTCCCGATAAAGAAGACTTTCATAAGTGGGGGGTTACTTTCATCCACCACTGATGACTAGTCGTACTTATGAGACCTTTACGGGCAGCCAGACTCCCATCTGCCTTCTTTGTTTCCCTAGAAGCTTGAGGCGAGAGTCTTACTGCTCGTTTAGTGGGATAAACGGTTGGTTTAAATTTCATCTCTTTCGTCATTTGGTAGTTTCATTCTACAATGTTTTTCTTAAAAAAGAAATGGTTTTTTTGTTTATTTTGTATGAAATTTTTTCCTAAAGAAATATAATACAATTGCTTATAGATAGATAAACTTCCATGTTAATATATGAAGAATAGGGGGATAGTGTGCCATGAAAAAAATAGCTAAGATTACAACGCAGAAGCGGACAAAGAACAGATATAATATTTTTCTAACGGATGGGGATCAGGAAGAATATGCATTTAGTGTAGATGAGGCCGTTTTAGTTGAATTTAATCTTCGTAAAGGATTGGAAATGAGTGATTCCATGATTGAAATGTTGTTGGAAAAGGACTCCATTCAAAAATCCTATACACTGGCGATTCATTTTTTAAGCTATCGTATGCGGACAAAAAAGGAAATGCGGGAATATTTAGCGAAAAAAGAAGTCATTCCTGAACAAATAACGATCATTATGGAACGATTAATAAAAGAAAAATTACTTGATGATAAACTTTTTGCGGAAATGTTTGTCAGGACGCGGATGAATACGTCAAGTAAAGGACCTTTACTTATTAAAAAGGAATTAATAGAAAAAGGAGTTACTAGTGCGATTGCGGAGGAGGCTATTCATTTATATCCTTATGAAGCACAGTTCGAGAAGGTATCCAAAATGTTGGAGAAAAAAATAAATGCCGGCAAGCGAGAATCCTATAAGCAACAAATTCAAAAACTTCAGGCAAACCTACTCCAAAAAGGGTTTAGCCAGGCTGTTATTTCAGATGCCATATCCCAAATGAATGAAGGAGAAGACAAGGAAGCGGAATGGGATGCCATTGTATATCAAGGAGATAAGCTATTACGGAAATATAGTAAAAAGTATGAAGGATTCATACTACAGCAAAAGCTAAAAGAAGCAATGTATCGTAAAGGATTTCAGGTGGAGTACATAAATCGTTATTTGGCTGAATTTCTGGAAGGGGACTCCTACTAAATAAGTTTCTCTTTTTTAGAAACCGGTGTAAAATAAAGGTGTAAGGGGGAAGAGGGATGAATTATAGATATAGTGATTACTCGGTTGAAGAGTTATATAAAGAAATAGGTAAGTTGAAAGAAAAGGCTCAGAAAGCGGAGCAGCTCGGAAACATATCAGAAGTACAAATAAATGAAAGAAAAATGCAAGTTGCGCTGGCCTATACAATGAATCCAGATGACTTTGGTTCAAACGAAGAATATGAGTTAAAAATGGATCCGGGATTTACGTTTAAAATCAATTATATTAATGGAGTTTTTGCATGGGGTCATCGAGTAAACTTACTAAAAGAAGTATATGAAAAAGAAGAAGCAATTCCAATTTCATTGCTTGGAAAAAAAGTGACCGACTAATGAAAAAGACCAATTCCAGTTTCTGAAATTGGTCTTTTTGTACTATACAAGGTTGTCTTCAATAACAAGTTTATTACGTAACTTATGTTCCGAGAATATCCAACCTGTATAAGAACCGATGATTTCCATGTTACGATCGATTTGTACGATTGCAACAAAGGGATAATATTCTTTTGAACGATAGCGTAAATCTATAAAGCGAACTTCTGTGTATTGATCAAATTCATTAATTTCCCAACGGTAAACAGGAGAGAAATTTAAGAAAGAAGCGACATTTCTGTCTTCAAATGCTTTTTCAATAATTGGTGATTCGGGTAACGGAATTTTATTAAATTCATCCACAATTTCGATATGCCCATTTTCAACGGTGGCTACATAAAACTTATCTTCCGTGGTGATGGCGACACGCCAGAAGTTTTGCTTTAATGTTGGAGAAGTGGCAATTTCGATTGTGTTTGGAATATAATCTTTTATTTCTCTAACAATTTCTCTTTTATCCATGTAGCGTTTGATGTAATATAAAACAATTACGGTATAAATGGATAACCATGTATATCCCGGATGTGCACCTAACATCCAAGCACCAATACCTCCAAGGTGAATTAAGAAGAGGTAAGGGTCAAATGTATTGATAAATCCAAGTGCAATCCATTTGTTAGAGAACGGCCGGAATGCTTGGGTTCCATATGCATTAAATAAATCAACAAATACATGTATAATAACAGCTAGTGCTGTCCAAAACCAGAGATGAAGATAGCTTACTTCTGGAACAAACATGTAAATTAATCCGGACACGATTAATCCCCATAGTACGATAGCTGGGAGCGAATGGGATGCCCCACGATGATGACGAATATACGTCGCATTATTTTTTAGTTTAAAAATGGTATCAAAATCAGGGGCATGTGAACCTATGATTGTACCAGTTAAAACAGCGTAAAATAGGGTTGCATCATTATGAACTACTGGATCAATTGTTGCTAAACCACCTAATGAAATTCCCATTACTATGTGCGTTGCTGTATCCAAGTTCAAATATCCTCCTCTCGCTTAAAAAGTATCACTATGTTTACTTTTACCTCAATGAAAATTTTTATTTATATTTTTTATTGTACCATAAAGGAAGTGTCATTATGATAACACAAATTTTAAAAAACTTTAACAGTTTTGGATTTCAGTATGATTTACTTGACTGGTATTACGAGAATAAGCGAGATTTACCTTGGCGACAAGATCAAGATCCTTATAAAGTATGGGTTTCTGAAATCATGCTTCAACAAACTAAAGTGGATACAGTTATTCCATATTTTCAAAAGTTTATGGAAAAATTTCCAACGGTGTATGAATTGGCAAAAGCGGATGAACAAGAAGTTTTAAAAACATGGGAAGGGCTAGGTTATTATTCACGTGCAAGGAATTTACAGTCTGCGGTGAAAGAAGTTGTAGAAACGTATGATGGGAAAGTTCCGGATAACCCCAAAGAATTAGGCTCATTAAAAGGAATAGGACCGTATACGAAAGGGGCAATTCTATCCATCGCATATGACCTGCCAGAACCAGCAGTGGATGGAAACGTTATGCGTGTTTTTTCTCGCGTGTTCAAGATAGAAGATGATATCGCACAATTGAAAACAAGGAAAAAGTTTGAGGAGTTAGTACGGGAAGTTATTTCAAAAGAAGATCCTTCTTCCTTTAATCAAGCAATCATGGATTTAGGTGCAACCATTTGTACCCCAAAATCACCCGCTTGTTTATTTTGTCCAGTTGGAGAGTATTGCCAGGCTTTTGCAGAGGGAGTACAAGAAGAATTACCAATAAAGACAAAGGCTAAAAAGCAAAAAACACTTTCCTATATGGTATTATTAGTTAAAAATAATAAGGATGAATATTTGATTGAGAAGCGACTAAATGAAGGTTTGCTAGCAAACCTCTGGCAATTCCCAATGATTTCGTTGAAAGAAGTTGGATTAGAGGGAGCTGCTGAATGGGTACAAAAGGAATATGGTGTTTCTGTTCGTGTTAAAGATAAAATAGATCATTTGACACATGTTTTTTCCCATATTAAATGGGATTTAAGTATTTATGAAGCAGTAACTGTTAATGAAAAAGTAAAAGATTCACGATTGAAATTTGTTTCAAAAGAGGAAATAGAGGAATTCCCATTTCCTGTGTCACATCAGAAAATGATGAAATTTTTGTAGATGGTTATTGTGAAAAGCCATTTAACAAAACTAATTCTTGAGGGCTTAGAAATACCTAAGCCCTCTACAAACTTATCTACACGTCATTATTTAAATTTCTACTATACATTTCCTCATTTATTTCGTGTAATTTGGACAATCCTTCTGAGTTAATATATGGTAAAACTTGGGACAGGGCCTGTTGATAATAGTCTAATTCTTCATCTTTCCACTTCTTTTTACTCATCATTGTAAGCTCGGAAAAATCTCTAAGAGTATCCATGTTTTTTCCCCCTATAAAAATTCCGATCATTACTAATTTGTGTATAATCAGCTTAAATTACCGCGGGACTTCTTTCCAATGATGGTTATAAATATTTAAAAATAAATGGATAACAAAAGAATTCTTGGACAAATTAAGTAGTGCGGAGGTGATATTGATGGCTAAAAATCCTAAAAAGACAGCTGCTGGTACTAACGTTCAGGAAGTGAGACAACAAAATCAACAATCTGCACAAGGTTCTGGACAATTTGGTACAGAATTTGCTTCTGAAACAAATGCTCAGGAAGTAAGAAAACAAAACCAACAAGCAGCACAAGGTTCTGGACAATTTGGTACAGAGTTTGCTTCTGAAACAAATGCTCAGGAAGTAAGAAAACAAAACCAACAAGCAGCACAAGGTTCTGGACAATTTGGTACAGAGTTTGCTTCTGAAACAAATGCTCAAGAAGTAAGAAAGCAAAACCAAAAGTCCCAACAAAACAAAAAATAAATAAATTCCTTCCTAAGAAAAAAGAGTACTCTATTCACATAGGGTGCTCTTTTTCTATTTCTGGTCGTAATACTTTATCTTTATTTCTTTTATCTATATAATGTATGCAAGGATTATTGGAAATTAGAAAGGGAGAATACTATGGTTGCTCCTAATGCAGGGTCTAAAATGAAAATTCAAAGCTATAAACATAATGGGCAACTACATAGAGTTTGGCAGAATACCTTAGTTTTAAAGGGAAATGAATTGGTTGTGATTGGGGCCAATGATAAAACACCTGTCATTGAAAGTGATGGAAGGTCTTGGATTACTAGGGAACCGGCTATTTGTTATTTCCATGCTAAATATTGGTTTAATATAATCGGAATGATTCGAAATGATGGTATATACTATTACTGCAATATAAGCTCACCATTTGTTTATGATGATGAAGGATTAAAGTATATTGATTATGATTTAGATGTAAAAGTGTATCCCGATATGACGTACGATCTTCTTGATGAAGATGAATACGAAGAACATAGGAGACTAATGAATTATCCAGAAGTGTTAGATCAAATATTGCGAAATAATATGGAGTACTTACTAAGATGGGTTCGGCAACGAAAAGGTCCATTCTCACCAGATTTTATTGATAATTGGTATGAAAGATTCTTAACATATCGGTAAATTATCATGGCTTTAACTTGCAACCCTCACCTCAAAATCGTGTGTAACCAAAATGGTAAATGGGGCGGGGAGCAAGTAGAGTCCTAATAAGTACTACCAACTTTCGGTCGGAAGAAAATTGTCGCTTAGGTGGTGGCTAATCATCGAGTAGATAATAAAGAAGACTTCTATCAGTGGGGGTTCTCCTTCATCTCCCGCCCATCTTCTTTGTTTCCCAGAAGTTTGAGGTGGGATAAAATTCCTTGTTACATAAGGTAACAAGGTTTTTCTATTGAAGTGGATTGAAAAACATAAAATTTTTTCAATTTAGGCGTTTACCTAAAGGTCTGGTAAATGCCGCATTTTTTAGCAGGTAGGAAAGTATAAAAAGTTAGCTTATTAAAGCTTATCATCAGAAAGGCCACGTCCAGCTCCAGCGCCCAGTGACTAGTAGACTTCCTTCACCTCCGTACGATAAGTCAACATCGGCTCGCTTACGCTTACCGTGTTTCCTTTATCTCCTACGGCTCAGTCCAGTCTATACGTCACTAAACGGGCGCTTGCGCTTTTGGTCATAAAATATCATGTAAAAAAGGAAGTTTGAAAACATGAGTCCTATAAGACAATATATGCAATTTGTAAGACCTTATATTTGGAAAATATTTTGGACTATTATTATAGGAATCATTAAATTCGGTATTCCTCTCTTAATGCCACTAATATTAAAATATGTAGTCGATGATATAATTACTCCTACAGATATGACAAATGCAGAAAAAATAACAGAATTAGCTTGGTTAATGGGGATTGCTTTCTTAATTTTCCTTATTGTAAGGCCGCCAATTGAATATTTTCGACAATATTTTGGTCAATGGGTGGGGAATAGAATCCTATATGATATAAGGGACAAGTTGTTTGACCACATACAAAAACTTAGTTTGAAATACTATTCTAAGACAAAAACCGGGGAAATTATTTCCCGGGTGATAAATGATGTCGAACAAACAAAAATCTTCGTAGTAACTGGATTAATGAACGTTTGGTTAGACCTTATTACAATCTTAATCGCCATTGGAATTATGATGACAATGGATATTGAGATGACTATAGTATCTATTATTCTCTTTCCTATATTTGGTTTTTCGATTAAATACTTTTACGGGAAACTACGACAATTAACCCGTGACAGGTCACAAGCATTAGCGGAAGTACAAGGTCATTTACATGAGAGAGTACAGGGGATTCCTGTAATCCGAAGTTTTGCCCTTGAAGAATATGAACAAGGACAATTTGGAAAAAGAAATGATGAATTCTTAAATCGAGCCATGAAGCAAGTTGATTGGAATGCGAAAACTTTTGCAGTGACGAATACGATTACCGATTTAGCACCACTTTTAGTTGTTGCATTTGGTGGTTATCAAGTAATTGTAGGAAATATTAGTGTTGGGACATTAGTGGCATTTGTTGGATATTTAGAAAGGGTATACAGTCCATTAAGAAGATTAATGAATTCATCAACACAGCTTGTTCAAGCAATTGCATCGATTGATCGTGTGATGGAGTTTATGAATGAAGAATACGATATTAAGGATAAAGAAAATGCTAAAGAATTGGGACGAGTGGAAGGAAATATTGATATCGAAAATGTATCTTTCCGTTATGATGAAGAAGACAATGTTGTATTAAAAAATGTATCCCTTCATGTAGAAAAAGGGGAAACTATTGCGTTTGTCGGAATGAGTGGTGGAGGAAAATCTACCATTGTAAGTTTAATACCTCGATTTTATGATGTAACAGAGGGCTCCATTAAAGTAGATGGTATCGATGTTCGTGATGTCAATGCGCGTTCATTAAGAAACAACATTGGAATGGTGTTGCAAGATAATATTTTATTCAGTGAATCTATTGCTGTTAATATCCGTATGGGGAATCCTGATGCAACCGACGAAGAAGTTATTGCTGCAGCAAAGGCAGCGAACGCCCATGAGTTTATTATGAATCTACCCCAAGGTTACGATACACTTGTAGGAGAGCGTGGCGTCAAGTTATCTGGTGGGCAAAAGCAGCGTGTCGCAATAGCGCGCGTGTTCTTAAAAAATCCACCTATCCTCATTTTTGATGAAGCGACTTCTGCATTAGATTTGGAAAGTGAACATCTTATCCAAGAAACAATGGAAAAATTAGCATCTGACAGAACAACATTTATTGTGGCGCATCGTTTGGCAACAATCACTCATGCCGATCGAATTGTTGTTATTGAAAACGGAGAAATTGTGGAGATTGGGTCACATGATGAATTAATGGAAAGACAAGGAAGTTATTATAATTTATATCAAGTACAGCATTTGGATAATGATTAAGGAAAAGCGAAAGCGACCGCTTAGTAACGTGGCGCTTGAGCTGGACATGATAAAAGGCGGTTCGAATTCGAACCGCCTTTTAAAATATTTTCCAATAAACTACTTAAGTGAACTAAATTACATCTGTGCAAATGCACGGCCAACTGCCTCAATCGTTTGGTCAATATCCTCTTCTGTATGTTCGGTAGTTAAGAACCATGCTTCATACTTAGATGGGGCAAGGTTAACACCTTCATTTAACATGAGCTTGAAGAATCGTCCGAATGCTTCACCATCACTTGCTTCAGCCTCAGCATAATTGGTAACTTGATCTACTCCAAAATAGACCGTTAGTGCCCCTTTTAGTCGATTAATCGTAATGTGAATACTATGTTCTTTGGCTTTTTCAAGAATTCCTTTTTCTAATCGTTCACCAAGTTGGTCTAATTTTTCATAGACACCTTCTTTGCTAAGAACTTCTAGGCAAGCAATTCCTGAAGCCATGGAAGCTGGGTTTCCCGACATTGTTCCAGCTTGATATGCTGGACCTAATGGTGCTACCTGTTCCATGATTTCCTTACGACCACCATAAGCTCCAATTGGAAGTCCTCCACCAATGATTTTACCCATTGCAGTCATGTCTGGCTCAACCCCATACACTTGTTGGGCGCTACCATAAGTAAAGCGGAATGCTGTAATTACTTCATCGTAAATAACCAGTGCGCCTGCTTCGTGTGCCAAATTATTTACTTCTTGTAAAAATCCCTCATGTGGCTCTACAATACCAAAGTTTCCTACGATTGGTTCTACCAATACTGCAGCAATTTCGTTGTTCCATTTATTTAGTGCCTCTTTCATAGCGTCTAGATCATTAAATGGAACCGTAATAACGTCCTCTGCTGTTGAAGTAGGAACTCCAGCAGAGTCAGGAGTTCCTAATGTAGATGGTCCTGATCCAGCTTGAACTAGTACCGCATCGAAATGCCCGTGATAACAACCAGCGAATTTTAAAATTTTCGTACGTCCAGTATATGCTCGAGCAACACGAATGGTTGTCATGACAGCTTCTGTACCTGAATTATTGAAACGAACTTTTTCTAATGAAGGGATTGCTTCTTTTAGCATTTTTGCAAATTTATTTTCCAATTGTGTTGGAGTGCCGAACAATACACCATTTGATGCCGCGTTAGAAATGGCTTTTGCGATATGTGGGTGTGCGTGTCCAGTAATAATGGGACCGTATGCCGCTAAATAATCAATATATTTATTTCCATCTACATCATAGAAATACGCTCCTTGTCCGCGCTCCATGTAGACTGGAGAACCGCCACCAACTGCCTTATAGGAGCGGGATGGTGAGTTAACCCCACCTACAATATGTTCCAATGCTTCTTTATGTAGTTGTTCTGATTTTGTGAACTGCATCGTATTTCCTCCCTAAACTAAATCCAAACTTTACTATACCAAAAAATATTAGAAAAGACGATGAATGTAGCTTCGGTATAAATGGATGGAACGAATATGGTTTTAAAAAAAATAAAAGACAAGCCTTTATTCATCTATGCATATATCTTTATAGATAAGTATTTTAAAGGGGTAGGGGATATGTTTCTAATTCCTTGGATTATATTTATTTTGATTTGTTATGTGTTGGTGAAAAGTATTATTGGTTTTATTACTGGAAAGCAAATCCATGTGAAGTTGGAATTGAGGGATAGCCGGTTTTCTAGTGAACTATTTATGGCGTTATTAGTTATTTATGTGATTGTTATACTTGGGTTTGGAATGATTTATTTTATTTTGTCGTTTCAAGGGATTATTTTAGTAGAATATGGGGAATTACGCCAACCGACATTAATTGGTTCTGTTATTCATTCTATCTATTTTAGTGGGGTAACATTACTAACGATTGGTTACGGTGATATTTCGCCAGTTGGTATAGGAAGGCTGTTAGCGATAACAGAGGCGCTAATTGGTTATGTGTTACCGACAGCCTTTGTGATGAAGTTATTCCAAATGGGTGAACGAAGTAGAGATGAGTGAATGCAATTCTACGTTATGTTATAGTTGTTATAGAAAATGAGGTTGGAGGGATTTTAATGTCAGTTGAAGTAGGAAAAGCTGTGAATGACTTTACATTACCGAATCAAAATGGTGAACAAGTTAGTTTATCGGACTTTCGTGGAAAAAACGTTGTATTATATTTTTATCCAAAAGATATGACGCCTGGTTGTACGACAGAGGCTTGTGATTTCCGTGATCATCATGAAAGTTTCGGAGAATTAAATGCCGTAATTCTTGGTGTAAGTCCAGACCCAGTTGAACGCCATCAAAAATTCATCGAAAAACATGATCTACCATTTGAATTGTTGGCAGATGAAGAGCATAAGCTAGCAGAAGAATTTGATGTATGGAAATTGAAGAAGAACTTTGGTAAAGAATATTATGGAGTGGAACGTTCAACATTTATCATTGATAAAGAAGGCGTTCTACAGAAAGAATATCGTAAGGTTAAAGTGGATGGACATGTAGAAGATGCTTTGACTTATATTAAGGAAAACTTACAGTAATTTTATAGAAAAGATGGAGCATAAAATGATTAACGCTCCATCTTTTTTCTGATTTAAGATTCTTACTGCAACTTCGGACGTTATTTTCTTAAGGGAAAAATAACTCCCAAAGTTCACTTTATTTATGTAAAATAATAATAACTTGAAAATTGTAGGAGGAATAGTGATGATTGTTTTTTCTAGAAAGCTTGCAGAATCGTATCAAGATAGATTAAAAGGAAAATTCCCAAATGAAAATTTTATTTATTGCGATACGATGGAAGAGGTGAATACATACATTCGAGATACAGAAGTGTATGTGACGTTTGGTAGTGATATTAATGAAGAATTTATTAAAAAGGCAGTGAGTTTAAAGTGGATTCATGTACTTTCTGCAGGGGTAGATAATCTACCATTTGCTAGTATCCGGGAAAGAGGAATACGCGTTACAAATGTACGGGGAATACATAAGACTCAAATGTCCGAATATGCCATATCAATGCTGCTACAAGTTTATCGTCAAGAAAAATCCGTCATTAAAAATGAGGAAAATCAAGTTTGGGATAATCAGGGTATAAGCTTAAGAGAAATTACTGGAAAAACAATGGTGGTAGTTGGGACAGGTGCTATCGGAAGTGAAGTTGCTAGACTAGGTAAGGCTTTTGGAATGTATACGATTGGGGTTTCTAGAAGTGGAAAGAAAGTAGAGCACTTTAATGAAAACTATAAAATTAGTGAGTTAAACCAAGCACTATCTCTAGCTGACTTTGTTATATCTGTGTTACCAAGTACAAAGGAGACAAAAGATATTTTTAAATATGAACAATTTAAAGCGATGCCAAACCGCGCTGTCTTCTTAAATATGGGACGTGGCGATGCAGTAATGGAAGAAGATTTATTGGCAGCAATACGAGCAGGGGAAATAGAACACGCTATTTTGGATGTGGTAAAAGAAGAACCATTACCAAAAGGACATCCATTTTGGACAGAAGAAACTATTACAATAACACCGCATATATCAGGGGTCTCACCGGAATATACTAATCGAGCATTGGATATATTTGAGGAAAATTTACAAGTCTTCCGTAGAAATGGGGATAATTATATTAATCCAATCGATTTAACAAGGGGGTATTAAGGTATTACAGACTTTCACAACATCTGAAGACTGATGTCTAATAAAAATGGGAATAATAATAATGAAAAAGAAATACTATTTAGTGGGCAGAGTACTTATATTGACAGATGTCCTTTTGGGAATGTAAACTAATTATAAAGATTATAATTTAATAATATTATTAGAATACATTTTTGAGACGGAAAGTGAGGTGGATGGCTGTGTCTGAAGAACGATTACAAAAAGCTATTAATACTTTAAAGAAATCAGGCGTCCGTATCACTCCACAACGTCATGCAGTACTAGAATACTTATTAAATTCTATGATACACCCAACTGCAGATGAAATATACAAAGCACTAGAAGGTAAGTTTCCAAATATGAGTGTTGCAACTGTGTATAATAATCTAAGGGTATTGCGTGAGGTAGGACTAGTTCGCGAACTGACCTATGGAGATTCATCTAGTCGATTCGATTGTAATACATCTGATCACTACCATATTATTTGCAATGAGTGTGGTAAAATAGTCGATTTTCACTATCCACCTTTAGATGAAGTGGAGGCCCTAGCGGAGAAGGTAACTGGATTTGATGTAAGTCATCATCGGTTAGAAGTATATGGTATTTGTGATGAATGTAAGAAAATAGCTAGTCAGAAACATTAAGATGGAAACAAAAGCTATCGCCTATTTTTAATTGGCGATAGCTTTTGTTATTTTTTCTTTTGATAACGTTTGGAATTATACTTTTCATCAAAATCCAAACCTTCTAAATCTTTATCTAATGTAAGTGGCTGTTTACAATGCATACAAGCATCGACACGACCTAGCATTTTCGTTGGCTTATTACAGTTTGGACAAACAACCGGCACAGACCTAAGTGATAAGGTACCAATCCAAACATATACAACTAAACTAAACACAATAGCTAGGACGCCCAAAGCAAATAAGATTAACATTAACCATTCTATCTTTTTCAGTAAAATGCCCCCATACATAAAAAGAAACCCTACAAATATAAGAATAAGAGCAAAGGATCGGATTTTATTAATTTTGCTTGAATAGACTAATTTCGGTTCGGACATAATCTACCTCCTTCATATATCACTAGTAGTATAGCATATATGTTTAAATATTTCGTTTTCAAAAAGAGGATTTCACTTATTTATAACGAAATATTATAGTTAGAAATTAATTTTGTCGAATTTTGGTGATAGAATAGAGTGGTTGTTTCTATGTATAGGTAATTTTTAGAAAGATGGAGGAAGTAAGATGGAGAATTTCTTAAGGCCAATTTATCAAGAACGTGCAAGTGACCCGAAAACATTAGGTATTCTAATGATGGAAAAAACTAATCCCAACAGTCCTCTAACAGATAATTTTGATATCATTCTACTTATTATTGTAAAAGAAGCGGAACAAGAATGGTTTGTGAAACATTATGAGAGTGCTGGTGAAACAGCAGCAATGCATATTGTTAAAGAAAGTACGTTAATGGACTGGATTGATACAAGCTCTTCCAGACGAGCGGTAGAGTGGGTGATTAATGGAAGAGTCGTTTATGACAGAAATGAATATATTAGTGATTTGAAGAGAAAACTAAGAGATTTTCCACTACAACAAAGAAATCTTAGAAAAGCTATTGAATTTGGTAAGTTGGTAAAAAGTTATAACGAAGCAAAAGCTTTATTTACCTCCAAGAATTATAAAGATGCGCATAGTAAGGTGTTTTATTCTTTACATTACTTAGCAAGGCTTGCGGTTGTAGAAAAAGGCTACTACCCTGAAGTGACTGTATGGAATCAAGTTAAAAATATAGATTTAGAAATCTATAAGTTATATGAAGAGTTCATCGACAGTAGGGAAGAGATGGAGAAGAAAATCCAATTAATGATATTGGCAATGGACTATGTGATTAATCATAGGGCAGCAGCATCGGCTGAACATCTACTTAACATTATGCGAACAAAAGGTGAACCATGGTCATACGCTGAATTAAAAACAAACCCGTTCGTGGAGCCATATAAACTTGATCTTTCTGCAATCATTTCTTATTTAGAAGAAAAAGAAATTATATTACCAGTGTTGGAAGAGACGAAGGGTGTTGGAGTGTTTCATAGGAAATATAGAATAAGTAATTTTTAGATTTTGTTGTTGTGGACAGTTTCGTTTCTGCATGAAGGAGTGTGGGGATGGACTGTTCGATTTTGTTTGAAGTGCTAGTATCGAATAGGCTTTTTATTAATGTGTTTGTGATGCTGATAGTTTTTTAAAAAATATGTTGACAATAGATTGATAAGCATGGTAAAGTATTCATTGTCGCTTCTGAAAGGCGTCTCTAATTAACGACAACTAATTAAAAATAATTGTTGACATGAGATGCTGAAAGTGATATATTATAAAAGTCGCTGTTATGAAGCGATTAAATGAATTTGCTCTTTGAAAACTGAACAAAACAACCAGTATGTTAAGACAAAAGAAACTCGTTTTTCTTTTTAAAAATAGAGGTTTTTGCCTCTATAAAGCTAAGAACTTCAAATGACTTTTGTTCATTTGAAACAAACTTTTTTTGGAGAGTTTGATCTTGGCTCAGGACGAACGCTGGCGGCGTGCCTAATACATGCAAG